>NZ_RJTZ01000136.1:0-7049 GCF_024343515.1 Aquitalea sp. S1-19
TTTAGCGAACTGACCCCAGCCCGTGCCGTCGATGCGCTGGGGCTGGCATTTTTCTCGCTGTCGCTGGGTGTCGGCGCCATGATCGCCTATGGCTCGTATATGAAGACTGATATCGCCATCGTACCGACGGCAGCCTGGGTGGTGACGCTGGCGGTGTTGGTCAGCCTGCTCTCCGGACTGATGATTTTCCCAGCACTGGCCGCTTTCGGCCTCGACCCTGCCGCAGGCCCGGGGCTGACCTTCATCGCCATGCCTGTCGTGTTCCAGCATCTGCCGCTGGGCAGCGTCTTTGCCGTGGCCTTCTTTGCCCTGCTGGCGATGGCGGCTTTGTCTTCTTCGGTCGCCATGCTGGAGCTGGTGGCCATCTTTTTCATCGATGATCTGGGCTGGTCGCGGCGCAATGCGCTGTGCACCGTCACGGCCGCCATCATTGTCTGCGGCATGCCGGCCGCCCTGTCCTTCGGCGTGCTCTCCGATGTCAGCATTGCCGGCAAGCGGATATTCGATGCGATGGACTACTTCGTTTCCAATCTGGCCATGCCTGTGGGCGGCATCGCGCTGGCGCTGTTGGCCGGCAGTGCCGCCGGCCAACGCCTGGCCGACGAAGCCGGCCTGCCCGCCCGTACGCACCGCAGCTGGCAGCTCGCTTGCCGTTACCTGAGTCCGCTACTCGTGCTCAGCGTGCTGCTTAAAAACCTGTAATGCACTGGCGATTGTATCCAGGACTTGACGACAGGCACGGCGGCAAGGCATGCTGAGGCCATGAATCCGATGACCGTGACTTTCCGTTCCAACTGGTGGCGCCTCTTTTAAGCGGCGCGCCGGGTCACGACTATCCCCAACAGGCCGCCGACAAGGCGGCCTGTGTCATTATTACCTCCTCCTTGCCGGCAGCAATTGCACAAGGAGCAATGTATGCAGCGATCACAATGGGGCTCCCGCCTCGGCTTTATCCTCGCCTCGGCCGGCGCTACGGTGGGCTTGGGCTCGATCTGGAAATTCCCCTACGTCACCGCAATGAACGGCGGCGGTGCCTTTTTGCTGGTCTTTATCGCGCTGACCTTCACCCTGGGCCTCACCCTGCTGCTGGCCGAATTCGCCATCGGCCGCCATGCCAAGGTCGGTGCCGTCAGTGCCTTTAAAAAGCTGGGCGGCGGCGCATGGCCGCTGGTCGGCTACGCCGGCGTGCTGGCCGGTTTTCTGGTACTGAGTTTTTACAGCGTGGTCGGCGGCTGGACGCTAGGCTACCTGCTCCGCGCCGTCGACGGGCGGGTGATGAGCAACGATCCGGCCGCGCTGGCGGCACTGTTCGGCCAGTATGTTTCCAGCCCGACCGAGCCCCTGCTCACCCATGCGCTGTTTATGGCGCTGACGCTGGGCGTGGTGATGGCCGGCGTCAAGAACGGCATCGAGCGCGCCGGCAAGGTGCTGATGCCGGCGCTGTTCGTGCTGATGCTGGTGCTGATGGTGCGCTCGCTGACCCTGCCCGGTGCCGCCGCCGGTGTCGCCGCGTTTCTGGCGCCCGATTTTTCCAAGGTTTCGCCGGCCATGCTGGTCGATGCGCTGGGGCTGGCATTCTTCTCGCTGTCGGTCGGCGCCGGCTGCATGCTGGCCTATGGCTCCTACCTCGGTGACGACATCAAGCTGACCGGCTCCGCCTTATGGGTTACCGGCCTGACCACGCTGACGTCCATCCTGGCCGGGCTGATGATCTTTCCGGCGGTCGCCGCCTTCGGCCTCGATGCCGCCGCCGGCCCGGGGCTGACCTATATGACCATGCCCATCGTGTTCAACCACCTGCCGTTCGGGCAGGGCTTCGCCATCGCCTTCTTTGCCCTGCTGCTGTTTGCCGCGCTGACCTCGTCGGTGTCGCTGCTGGAGCTGATCGTGGTGCTGCCGATAGACGAGTGGGGCATCAGCCGCAAGCAAGCGACCCTCGGCATTGCCGCACTGGTATTCGCCGCCGGCATCCCCGCGTCGCTATCGTTCGGACTATTGGCCGATTACAAGCTGTTCGGGCGCAATGTGTTCGAATTGATGGACTACAGCGCCAGCAATATCCTGTTGCCACTGGGCGGCATCGGTACCGCGCTGTTTGCTGGCTGGAAGGTATGGCCGGCGATGCGTGCCGAGCTGGCGCTGTCCCGCCCGGCACAAGCGGCCATGCGCGCGATGTGTTGCGTCATCGCGCCACTGTTGATCGCGCTGATTCTGGTGGCCAAGCTGTAACGGCCGGCGCTGGCGTCGTGTACCATCGCAGCCCACCCCATCTCACAGGACAGCCCAGATGAAACAGCATATTGCCCAGTTCGCCATCGTCGTTGATGACTACGACCGCGCCATTGCCTACTACCACGGTGTGCTCGGCTTCGATCTGGCCGAAGACAGCGATCTTGGCGGCGGCAAACGCTGGGTGCGGGTGACACCGCCCGGCGGCGAGACCAGCCTGCTCCTGGCGCGTGCCAGCAATGCCGAACAGACACAGGCCATCGGCCATCAGGCCGGCGGCCGGGTGTTCCTGTTTTTACATACCGATGATTTCTGGCGCGATTACCAGAACTACCTTGCTCGCGGCGTCGAGTTTGCCGAAGCCCCGCGCGAAGAAGACTACGGCACCGTCGCCGTGTTCAACGACCTGTATGGCAACCGCTGGGATCTGCTGCAACTGGGGTGCCCCAAACGCGACGCGTCCAGCTGACATCGCACGGCACAGGCAAACCAGCCCCGCGGCGGCGGGGCTATCGCGCAGCCTTAATCCCTCCCGCCCCCCCCGCTCTGGTAACAGGAGCGCGCAGCCCTCTAGTCAACCCGCGCCCAACCGGCGACCCTGATACAGCTCTCTCCTGCGTCCTCTGCGCCAAGACGCAGCGCCTGCAGGCGCGACAGCAGTTGCAGGTCCGGCTCTTCGACCAATTCAGCGACGCCGGAAATCACCTGCCCGCCCTCGGCATCCAGCGTCAGGCATGCCCCCTCGGCAATCACCTGATTGCCAAAACGCAGCTCGCGCAGAGCGAGATCCACCTGCATCGTCTCGCACCCAACCAGACAAACCTTGCCCAACTGCCGTGCGACCACGGCCGCGTGCGAAGTTCTGGCCCCGCGACAGGTCAGCAGGCCAGCCGCCACCTGCAGCCCTTCGATGTCGTCGGTTTCCGCATCCGCCCTGACCAGCACGACCATCGCCCCGGCCGCAGCCCTGCGCCGGGCGGAATCCGCATCGAGCACGACCTCGGCACTCACCACCCCTGCACTGGCTGGCGTTGCCCGCGCCAGCACCTGCATGGCTGGCGCGTCCTTGACGGCCAGGCTGGTATGCGAGAGTTCATCCGCAGTCAGATCCCGGGTCTGGGCCAATGCGGCTTCCCTGTCGATCACGCCCTCCTCCTGCAGATCCAGCGCGATCCTGGCCCGGGCGATGCCTGAGCGCTTGCCGGCACGCGTTTGCAACAGATACAGGCAGCCCTCCTCGACGGTAAACTCGAGATCCTGCATGTCCTGGAAATGGCGCTCCAGCAAACGCGCCGCCTCTTCGAGCTGCGTCAGACACTCGGGAGGCATGCCCGCCTCCTGCCCGAGCGCACGGCGACGCCCGCCGACCACATCCTCGCCCTGGGCGTTGCGCAGGTAATCAAACCAAAGCCCCGGAACACCCGTAACCGGGTTCCGGGTAAAACCCACGCCGGCACCGGAGCGCAAACCGGCATTGCCGAACACCATCTGCTGGATCATCACCGCCGTCCCCATCCCGTCGTCCAGCCCGTGCATTTTCCGGTAGGCCTGCGCCTTGGCCTGATGCCAGGAGCGGAAGACAGCAAGCACGGCCTGATGCAGCTGGGCTTGCGGCTCCTGCGGGAAGTCCTGGCCGGTGCAGCTCAGGAAACAATCCAGATAGCTGCGGACCAGCGCCCGGTGCTCGGAGAAGTCCAGTTGCCGCTCGTCGCGCCCCTGGGCAACGTCTTCCGTCAGCCGCTCGAAATGCGCGGCAGGAATGCCTGCGACAACCGAGCCGAATGTCGCGACCAGACGCCGGTAGGCGTCCCATACCATGCGCGGGTTGCCCGTCTGGCGCAACAGGCCGCTGACCGTCCTGTCGCACAGACCGACATTGAGCAGAGTCTCCAGCATGCCGGGCATCGACACCGGCGCTCCGGAACGGACGGACACCAGCAGCGGCCGTCTCTCGTCGCCAAAAATCCCGCCTGCCGCCACTTCCAGAGCGGGCATGCCGTGCGTGGCCAATAACGGCAAACAGGCATCCGGGTTCGCCGTGTAGGCGGTACCGATCACCAGCGCGGGCGGAACCGGCAGGCCCAAGTTGGCCATTTCGCGCAGGTTGTAGGCTTTCGCCCCCATGCCCTGCGGCGAGATGTCACCCTTTTCCTCCTGCGCTGACGTGCACCCTGCTATCAGGTAAAAATGCTGTGGCCACTGCGTATCGATTTTCATGACTGCACTCCAGACTGCTCGAGAACCCTGCTGCGCAAGACGTAGGCCACCTCCAGCAGGCGGTCGGTCGCCTGCTCGACATTGGATGCAAACTCGACCGCCATTTGCAGCGCGGCCGCTTGCTCGCGCCATTGGCCGACCAGCTCCCAGCGTGCCATGCGCAGCGCTTCGTCACAGGCCCGCTCGGCCCGGACAATACGCCAGAGCACCTTCAGGAATTCGTCGCCGTCACGCTGGGCGCCGCCTTCTTCCAGATGGCGCGCGATTTCCACGACCTTGACCTGGTCCTGAATCGCACCCAGGGTCAGTTCGGCAATCGCCGACAGATGGCGATTGACCTCGGCAGGCATCAGCGGCATGCCCGGGTGCAACAGCAAACCCAGCACAAAAACGGCCTCCTCCAGCACGTCGGCGACATCGTCCATCCGTTCCAGCAAGCCAAGCATCGGCTGCCAGCGCTCGAAGTGATGGCTGCGCTGCCTTGCCTCGACCAGCAAATGGTCAGCCTGCCGCTCCCATGCCTTGGCCCGCGCCAGCTGCTGCTGGAGCCCGGCAGGCGAAGCCTGTTCGAGCAGCATTTCCACAATGGTCTGCGCCAACGCGTGACAGTACGCGGCCTGCTCGGCCAACAGGTCGAACTCGAAAGCGCGTTTGCGCATGGCCCGCGCCAGCAGCAAGCGGGCCTCGTCCGCCACCAGCGCCACCGGTTGCTGCTCCCTTAGCCTGATGCTGGCCTCCCGCATCAGCGCATACAGGTATTCGCGTGCCGAGGCCTCGCCCAGCACCCGGTCAAGCCGGTCGCCCACACGGAAGCCCCCACCATCCATCGACTGCATGGCGTCGTATACCAGCAGCTCCCCTCCGGCCAGCAGCCAGGCCATATGGCCCAGGTTTTCCCGCGCCAGCTGCTCGAGGATGCCGACCGCCACCGGCTTGCGGACAAAGTGCTGCAAGCGCTTGCGCGCCCGGTTCCAGTCGATGACAAAGACGATTCTGGAGGCCGCACCCTCCAGCGCTTCGGCCAGGCGGCTCTCGCTGTCGGACTGCAAGCTGGCATGCCCCACCAGATAGGACTTGCCCGCATTGAGCGCCGCATCCATGCCCGGAGCGATCGATGCCCAGTCGAATCCGAGCGGGCGCAGCATAGCGGCAAAGAATTCGAACCGGGCGGGATGCAGGTCGGAGTAGGTCAGGTGCAGCGCGTCCGGTGTCCATTCGATCACCAGCACATGGGCGTCGTTGGTGCCGATATCGTTCTGCAACAGAAGGCGGTCGCCGTCGCGGGTGACGGCGGTATCCAGGCCGGGATGGCCGAACTTCAAGGCGGAGGTCGAGTGGAGACCACGCATAAAGGCCTGCACCCGTGGGCGATCCTCATCGCGGATCTGCCAGACATGGGCGCCGTCTATCTCTTCGGTCGCCACATCCCCCGCCAGGGTGTTGATCGCCTTGTGCAGATCCATGACCAGCAGGTGCAGGCTGTCCCCCGACTTGCGGTCCCCGTGCGTCAAGGCGTGCAACAGGCCGGAACCGATCTCCTCCGCGTCCGCCAGCGCTTCGAGTCGCGCATGCCAGGCATCGCACCTGGCCTTGAGCGCAGGCGCCGGGTATTCAGGCCGCCCACAGACCGGGCGCGCCAGGGCATGCAGGTCCCTGTCCAGCGCATCCAGCCACTCACCTAGCCGCGGCACAAAGACTGCGTCGCCCTGCCGGTAGGCGCCATGCCCCAAGGCAGCCAGCCAGGCCTGGCTCTGCAGGCCGAGACGGACGAACTCCCTTTGCCAATCGATAGCGATGTCCTCGCCGTGGTCCACGGCATGGATCACGGCCTGCATCAGGCTCAGATAAAGCTTCAACCGGTCGTTCGCCGCCAGCGCAGCGGTAATCCACCCTGGCAGGAGCAGGGATGACTCCCCAAGGGAGGCGACGGCGTCTGTTTTCTGCATCGGGACATCCTCATGAGTGGTGTCCATGCATCATTAGCATGTCCATATGTCACTCCCGTGACGCCCGGCACGCAGCCCTGCGAAAAGTCCTAGCGTTATGGCAAGCCGGCCACAGCCCGGCACGCAGGCCGGGCGTTCTTACAGCGGAACACGCCCAGTCGCCCCGGACAGGGCAGCTAACCGTAGCAGCTCAGGATGATGTGGAAAACGCCGGGAAAAACAGGATGCACGTTGCAGAGTCCGGCAAGGCAATAGCGCTACCATCGCATGCGCAGTAGCCAGGCGCCGACCCGCCTCAGGAGCCAGCCATAAAGGTACGGATGCCTGAGCCGACAAACTGCACGCCAACACAAATCAGCAAAAAGCCCATCAGCCGCCCCAGAACTTCGCGTCCGGCGCGGCCCAGCTTTTCCGCAATCAGCGTGGACGAGCGCAGCATCATCCACACCCCGACACTGGTGCCGGCAATGGCCAGCAAGGTCATGAACATGGCTGCGGCCTTGGCTGGCCAGCTGGAAAGCTCGGCAATTTCAGTCGACAGGCCGATCACCACCGCAATGGTGCCCGGCCCGCTGATTCCGGGCATGGCGATAGGGAAGAAGGCACAATCCTCTTCCTCCACCATTTTGTGATTGTGGCCACTGTCCGGCGGCAAAA
>NZ_RJTZ01000137.1:0-6992 GCF_024343515.1 Aquitalea sp. S1-19
CCCTCATCCGGCGCTGCGCGCCACCTTCTCCCGGGGGGAGAAGGATTGATGGTGCTGGTCTGTTTTGCGTTGCACGGTGGCCGTCGGTCGCGGTGCCCTCTTCCGCTGGCGGGTGAGGGGGGCATCCCAATCCACTAGTCAGCGGGTTTTTGTGCCTGCGCCTTCACTTCCGCGCGCAGTGCTTCGATTTCCTGGCTGAGTGCGTCGTATTCTTCCTGCTTCCGCTGCAAGAAGTGTTTAGTCAGTGCAGCTTTCTCTGCGATGCCGCTGGGGGTGAGCACATAAACGTAGCCGAACTTGTTCTTGGCGCGGGCGAAGTTCTGCATCTTGACCCAGCCCTTTTCCATTAACGCTTTCAGGCAATAGTTGAGCCCGCCCACGCTGATGCCGAGTTGCTCGGCCAGCTCGCGCTGAGTGATGTCCGGGTTGTCCTGCAGCAGGCGCATCACGCGATAATAGGTGTCTTCTTGTAGCTTGCTTTGGCGGCTGGCCATGGGGCGATTTACGATGGTTCGTGGTGTTTCAGGCACGCTACCGCCCTACCGTGTCACGTTCGGCAAGCGCGGAGGGCGATAAATAGACAGCGGCCGCAAGCGGCCACTGTTCAAGATTGAACGATTGTACCTTGTCTGGGATCTCAGGCCAAGCCTGGATATGCTTTTGTCGTTCGGCTGTGTTTCATCCGGTTTTACCCAGTCTGGCGGTATCAATCTGCATGCGCACCCGTTTGTGCAGCAGTTCGAGCAGGATGATGGATCTGTGTTCGGCTTCGCTGCACTGGTAGATCGCCTCCAGCCCGGCAAACGGGCCGTCGGCAATGCGCACCACCTCGCCCGGGTTGAACAGGGGGGCGCAGGGGCTGGCTTGCTCGTGCTCTTTCAGCATATGGATGAGCGCGTCCTCAACCTTGGCCGCCTGCCCGCCGAACTGTACCAGTGTACTCACGCCGAGGGTCGAGCGGATCGGTGCCCAGCTTTTGCCGCTTTGGCTGCTATCGAGACGGATAAACAGATAGCGCGGGAATAGCGGTTCGCTCACGACCTGCGCCTTGCCACGGCGAACCTTCTCGACGCTGATCCGCGGCAGGTAACAGGGGTAGCCTTGCTGCTCAAGGTTGAGCAGCGCCTTGTCTTCCTGACGCGGCTTGGTATGAACCAGATACCAGGCGAGCTGTGAAATAATGGTTTGCGGCATAAAGGGTTTCTGCTGGCATGCGGCAAGGCTATTGGGCATGCCCCACCTTTGCGGTCGGGGCGTGCAGGATGGCCATCAGCTGTTTGTGCTGTGGTACTGCTTGGCCACCCACTCGCGGTAGCTGCCGCTGGTGACATTGTCCACCCAGTCGCTGTTGTTCAAATACCACTCAACCGTCTTGCGGATGCCGGTTTCGAAGGTTTCGGCCGGTTTCCATCCCAGTTCCTGCTCCAGTTTGCGCGCATCGATGGCATAGCGGCGGTCGTGGCCGGGGCGGTCGGTGACGTAGGTGATCTGGCTGGCGTAAGACTGCGGGGTAGGGCTGTCAGCCATTCCCTGCTCCCCATTCCCTGCTCCCTGTTTCGGTCTCTGCTCATCCAGTATCGCGCAAATGGTGCGCACCACGTCGAGGTTGGCTTTTTCGTTCCAGCCGCCGACGTTATAGGTTTCGCCCAGGCGGCCGGCTGCCAGTACGCGGCGGATGGCGCTGCAGTGGTCTTTGACATACAGCCAGTCGCGGATCTGCTGGCCGTCGCCGTAGATGGGCAGCGGCTTGCCGGCCAGTGCATTGAGGATGACCAGCGGTATCAGCTTCTCGGGGAAGTGATAGGGGCCGTAGTTGTTGCTGCAGTTGGTGGTAATGACCGGCAGACCGTAGGTATGGTGCCAGGCGCGCACCAGGTGGTCGCTTGCCGCCTTGGAGGCGGAGTAGGGACTGTTGGGCTCGACGCGGTGGGTTTCGCTGAAGGGCGCATCGTCGGGGCCTAGCGTGCCGTACACCTCGTCGGTGGAAACATGCAAAAAGCGGAAAGCCTGCTTGGCTTCGGTTGCCAGCTCATTCCAGTAGCCGCGCACGCTTTCCAGCAGATTGAAGGTGCCGACGATATTGGTCTGGATAAAGTCGCCCGGGCCGTGGATGGAGCGGTCAACATGGCTCTCTGCCGCGAAATTGATCACTGCGCGCGGCTGGTGTTCGGCTAGTAGCTTGCCCACCAGTTCACGGTCACCGATGTCGCCACGCACGAAGATGTGGCGCGGGTCATCCTTGAGCGAAGCCAGAGTATCGAGATTGCCGGCGTAGGTGAGTGCATCGAGGTTGATGACCGGCTCGTCGCATTGTGCCAGCCAGTCGAGTACAAAATTGCCGCCGATAAAGCCGGCGCCGCCGGTGACCAGGATCATGTCGAATCCGTTTCTTTAAATAGTGGGGGAAGCGTATGCGCTATTTTACGGGGAAAACCGGGGCTTGGGGCTGGTGGTCGCTGAAAAGGCAAAGGCGACAGCAGCCTGTTGCCAAGCCGATGCCGCCTTTGACCGGACTGCCCAAAAGGTGTGCAGCGCAAGCGCTGCGGGGTCTTGCCTCCAAAATGTGCGGCTATTTTAAGGCTGCGATTGGCATCTGCCTATCCGTAGAAATACTGAGTGGGGGCAGAAAGTTGTTGGAGGTGCTTACTGTGTTGTTGTGGGATTCGGGAGTTGGGATCCGGGATTCGCGGCCTTGACGTGATTTGCTCGGCCTTAACACTGAAACCCGAGTCTCAGGCATACCCCTTCGGATTCAGGCTTTGCCAGCGCCAGCTGTCGTTGCACATATCCTGCAGGGTCTTTTCGGCCTGCCAGCCCAATAGCTCGCGGGCGGTGCTCGGGTCGGCCCAGCACTCGGCGATATCTCCGGCGCGGCGCGGTACGATCTGATACGGCACGCTGCGGCCGCTGGCGATTTCGAAGGCCTTGACCATGTCCAGCACCGAATAGCCCTGGCCGGTACCGAGGTTGACGGTGAGCAGTCCACCCCGGGTTTGTAAGGCCGCAAGGGCGGCCAGATGGCCACGGGCCAGGTCTTCGACGTGGATATAGTCGCGTACGCCGGTGCCGTCCGGTGTGGGGTAGTCGTTGCCGAATACCGACAGTTGCTCGCGCTGGCCGATGGCCACTTGCGACACGAAGGGCATCAGGTTATTGGGAATGCCGCTCGGGTCTTCGCCGATCAGGCCGCTTTCGTGCGCGCCCACCGGGTTGAAATAGCGCAGGATGGCGATATTCCACTCCGGTTCGGCCTTGATCAGATCGCGCAACATGTCTTCCACCATCAGCTTGCTACGCCCGTACGGGTTGGTGGCGGATAGCGGAAAATCTTCGCGGATCGGCGTGGTGGCTGGGTCGCCATAGACGGTGGCGCTGGATGAAAACACCAGGTTTTTCACGCCGTGGTGCTGCATCGCCTGCAACAGCTTGAGAGTGCCGCAGACGTTGTTGTTGTAGTACGCCAGCGGTTGCGCAACCGACTCGCCCACCGCCTTGAGGCCGGCAAAGTGGATCACCGCCTTGATCGGATAGCGGAACACCAGATCCAGCTTTTCGCGGTCGAGAATATCGCCCTCGACAAACAGCACCTGTTTGCCGGTGATCTTTTCTACTCGGCGCAGCGCCTCTGGCTTGCTATTGCTCAGATTGTCGAGCACCACCAGTTGCTGTCCGGCTTGTAGTAGCTGGACGCAGGTATGGCTGCCGATATAACCGGCACCGCCGGTGACGAGGATCATGGTGGGCTCCTTTTTTTGGGGGTGGGAGGATGGGCGCGGCTGCGCGGGCACCCATCGCATTCTTATTTGCCCAGTTTACCGCGTAATGATGAAAACGCGCCGCGACCCAGTACAATCAGGCTGCCCAGCATCAGGCCGGCAATCGCGCCCAACGCCATGATGAGCGCGCGCTTGGGTTTATCACGGGTGATGGGCTGGGTTGGCGCCTCCAGATAATGGAAGCTCTGCTTGCTGCCCTTCAGAGCCGGTAGTAGATCTATCTGTTTGAGGTGGTTATCCAGCTGGTAATAGCGGGCGGGATAAGGCGTTTTGTCGGTTTGCTTGAGCGAATCGATACGGGCTTGCAGAGAACGGGTACCTAGCAAAAACAGCATTTCCGGCTTTTCTATGGTTTGGTAGCTGCTACCCTTGAAGGTATCGACGCCGCCACGTGCGGCCGTATCACGCGCTCTTTTTGTCGCTTCCAGCAGGCTGCGATCTTGGGCTTGCTGTTGCAGGGCAAGGTTTTGTTTTTCATCCTGCAAGTCCAGCTTCAGGGTGTTGCTGGCGACCTGATATTCGCGTGCCTTGGCAGCCCAGACGCTGCGGTTGATTTGTGCCATGTAGGTGTTCAGCAATTGCTGGGCCACTTCTGGCGTTTCTGCGGTGATTTCGATCTGGTGGTAGAGCTGTTTTTTCTGATCGGGCGGCGTCAGCTTGATATCTTCTAGTGACAACTTTTCCAGTAGTGCTTTTTGCGCACGCTCCGAGCTTAATTTTGTTGCGTGCTGCCGGTAGTAGTCACTGCCTTGCCAGAATGCTCGGCGGGCATCGGGAGAGCTTAACTGGGTAATCGTGCTATCGAATACCTGTTTGCTGACTTCCGTAATCTCCAGACGTTTCTTTTTCTCAACGGCAGAGGTCTTGTCGTTGTTAGCTGAGTCATTATTGGCTATCCGCCACAATTGCTGTTGTGCCTGATAGTAATCACCTAGGTCTTCCGCGCGTGGCTGTTCTATGGAGGCCCGTGACGTCCACTCTTCCTTGGTGGTAAAGGCATAGCCTGCTGCTGCTGCGATAGACAGCGCGGTGACGCCGGCAATGATCAGCTTGCCTTGCCATAGTTTGGCGATCAGTTCGCTCAGATCGATTTCGTCGTCTTGTTGTTCTATTGGTGCGATGGAGCGATTGGGCATATTAAATCTCGTACAGTCTCAATAGGGACAGTATTGCCAATACCACTGATATACTCAGTATCTACTTTGTAGCGTGAAGTGGCAGGATGAGGCGTTCCATCCTGCCTCCGTATGCCTCAGCCAACCTTACTCAGTACGTATTCATGTTCGCTGGCTTTGGTCTCGGATGCCTTGCGCGAACGCAACTGGCTACGCACCAGCACCAGCAGTATGCCGATAAAACCGCCGGCCAGTGTGCCCAGTGCCACGATCAGCGCGCGCTTGGGTTTGAGCTTTTCTTCCGGCACGACGGCAGGGTCTATGGTCTTGAAGGCATATTCTTGCTGCACCTCGGCCAGCATCAGCGTCTTGGTCTGCTGTTCGATCAATTGCGAGAACACGGTCTGCATCGAGGCCAGCGCGGTTTGTGCCTGCTGTTTGTGCAGATAGTCGATATTCTTGCGTGCTTCCACCTGATCGCGCTCGCGTACCGCCTGGTTCAGGTCGTGCACAAACCAGTCTGCCCATTGCTTGGTCAGCAGCGGCGAATAGAAGTCTATGCTCAGCGTGGCCAGTCCCGACTTTTTGTCCTTGTCCAGCGTCATCAGCTCGCTGAATGCCTTATATAACTCCCAATCCGTAGGCTCGACCGAGGCGCCCTCCTTGACTTCGCGTACCCATTTCTTCTGCTGCGTGTCGTACAGCTCGCTGTCTATCACTAGCTGCCCGCTTTGCTTGTCCCACTTGGTGGCGGCCATCAACGGCACTTCCAGCTGATGGCTGCGGATAAAACGGGTGACGAACTGGCGCGACTTGCCGATTTCGACGGCAATATCGCTCTTGCCTGCCTTGCCTTCGCCCAGACTGACCCCAGCTAAACTGGCCAGACCGCCCATTTGTCCGGCCAGCGCGGCCAGACCGCCGCCGGATTCGCTTTCTGCCGGTGCCAGCAGTACTTTGGACTGGTAAATATTGGGCATATTCAGCGCCACCGCCACGGCGATGGCGGTGGACATAAGGGTGCTGGCGATAATCAGCCATTTGCCTTGCCACAGGGTTTTGAATAGTTCGAGCAGATCGATCTCGTCGTCCTGTTCATGCGTCATTGGCTGAGTCATTTCGTTTTGCATATTGGTCATGGTTTGATCGCCGCCCATGCGACACCCAGCTGATACATGATCTGGGTGACGGCAGTCCAGGTGGCGAGCGCATCGCGGCTCTCGCTATCAACCGGAACGATAATGGTATCGCCCTGTTCTATGCGCGGCGTGCTCTTGTAGATCCAGTTGCCGCTCGGCATGCGGACCGAGCCGTCAGCCTTGACGATATACACGCGGCTGGTGTCGGCGCGCTTTTTGGCACCGCCGGCCCGCTCCAGATAGTCCTGCATGTCCAGATCGCGCTGATAGGTGTGGTTGGATGGGAACTGCACTTCGCCAATAATGCTGACACTATTGCGTTGCTGCGGAATAAACAGGCGATCCTGATTTTCCAGCAGGATATCGAAGGCCTTTTCGCCTGCCACTACGGCCGGGCCGTTAATCACCAGACGCCCCAGCGCTTTGGTGTTTTCCAGTTGCTCCGCCAGTTTTTGTCCCGCCATAGGGTCGGCTTTTTGTGCTAGCGGATTACCCTGGCTGCGTAGCTGGGCGTAAGACATTTCAGCGCGCAGTTCTTCGTTCATGCGGCGCAGGTTTTCTTGCTCCTGCTCGCGCAGGCTTTCACGGGTAAAGATGGCACCTTGCGGATTGCCGAAGCTGGTGAGGCCGCCTGCGCGGCGGATCAGCTGGCTGAGCATCTCGCCGCGTTTGACCATATAGCTGCCTGGATAGCGTACTTCGCCTTCCAGTTTGACGGTAATTTCTTCGCGCCATTCGGGCTGGGCCAGCACGTTGAGACGGTCTTTGGATTGCAACGGCTGGGTCAGCAGGCGCTCGGCCTCCGTATCATTTAGTGGAATATCGAAGCTGTTATGTGTCAGCTTGAGTTCGCGGCCATTGGCAAGATAACGGCTGAGCTCTATGCGGTCGGCCGCCTCGGTGCGCCCCCCTGCCGCCGTGATCAGGTCGGAAAAAACACCAGTGCGCGGCAGCGGATAGAT
>NZ_RJTZ01000138.1:0-6975 GCF_024343515.1 Aquitalea sp. S1-19
TGCTTCCTTTTCCACTGAATGCCGGCATAAAAAAAGACCGCTTTATCAGCGGTCATGTTTGAGGCCCATTTCATTGTCCCAGCGCCGGGACTCGATCTCTTTTCTGGCATCATTGCGTAGCCTGTCCTGCTCGGTGCAGCGTACCGGCCCACCTACCGCGCGGTTACGAATGGCCCGCATCGCATTGATACGATCCCTTTCCATCAGAAACATGCTTCGGTTCATGCTGGCTCCTGTACGCTGATTCAAGATGAATTGCTGCAGCTTTCCAGTGATGCATAACGCTTGTGGCGTTGCATCATCATCGCACAAACAGACATAGACACAAGGGTGTAAAAACAGAAAAAGCCTGTTGTCACCCAAAATTAATACGTGAGGGCAAAACAACAGGCCATAAGCAAGCAAACTGCAAAGGTATTACCTTGTGTGGCAAATCAGACACTACGCCGCTCATACACCGCCTGCGCCAGCGTACCCAGGTCGATATGCTCCAGCTCCCCCCCCACCGGCATGCCGCGGGCAATACGGCTGACCCTGATGCCACGCGCCTTCAACAGCTCGCTGATCATATGTGCGGTGACCTCGCCTTCAGCGGTAAAGTTGGTGGCAATCACCACCTCCTCGACCACGCCATCCTGCGCCCGCACCAGCAGTCGGTCCAGATTGGCCTCGCGCGGCCCCAAGCCCTCCATCGGCGACACCCGCCCCATCAGCACAAAATACAGGCCGTCAAAGCATTGCGCCTGCTCCAGCATCAACTGGTCGGTGGGCATTTCCACCACACACAGCAAATCCTGACGCCGCGTCTCGTCGCTGCACAGATTGCACAAAGGGGTTTCGCTGAAGGTATTGCAGCGCTCGCAGTGGGTCAGATGGGTCAACGCACGGTCGATGGCGCGCGCAAGCTTTCCGGCTCCCTCCTGATCGCGTTGCAGCAAATGGTAGGCCATACGCTGCGCCGATTTGGGGCCGACGCCGGGCAAAACTTTAAGGGCGGCAATCAGATGATCGAGGGCGGGCGGGTTTTTCATGGGAAAGGATCCGGGATAAGGGTTCGGGGATCCGTACAAGCGGTGGCAAGCAGCGCGCTATGCTGCGCTGACGCCCAAGGCAACAAAGGACAAGCGACAGAATCCCCGACTCCGTCGCCCGCCCTTACTCAGATCAGAACGGCAGCTTCATGCCGGCAGGCAGGTTCAGGCCCTGCGAGAAACCGGCCATCTTTTCCTGCGTGGTGGACTCGGCCTTGCGTACTGCGTCATTGACAGCGGCGGCAATCAGGTCCTCCAGCATTTCCTTGTCTTCCTTGACATCGTCCAGCAAGGAATCGTCAATACTCACGCGCTTAACGTCGTGATGGCAGGTCATGGAGACCTTGACCAGACCAGCACCGGACTGGCCTTCGACTTCGACCGAGCCCAGTTCTTCCTGTGCCTTTTTCATGTTTTCCTGCATTTGCTGGGCCTGTTTCATCAGGCCCGCGATTCCGGCTTTACCGAACATAAAACTTACTCCTGAGCGGGTTGGATAGTATCGGTGAGCAAGGTCGCGTCAAATTCGCGCACCAGTTGCTGCACCACGGGATCATTTTCCAGCACGACACGCGCTTCCTGCCGCAATTCATGGCGGTTGCGCGCGTCGCGCATGGCGGGCGTTTCTGCACCGGTCTCTTCGACCGTCACGCTCAGTTCCAGCGCATGGCCGAAGTGCTCGGTCAGTACCGCCCTGAGTTTATCCTGATAGTCGCGACTGGCCAGGTGGCGGAAACTTTCCGGTACGGCCAACACCAGCGCCCCGCCCTGCCAGCTTTTCAGCACGGCGTTTTGCGCCAGCATGCGCACGGTTCCCATGCGCGGACCGATCTCGGCCACCAGCGCCAGCCAGTTGCCGTCAAAAGCCGCCGGCTTTTGCGGCAACTCGTCAGCCGATATATAAATTTCGTCGTCGTCCTGCATGGCGTAATCGGGCAGATCCGGCGGCAGCACATCGCCTTCACGGCCATCCGCATCATCATCGGCAACGTCAGCACCCTTGGCCGCGATGCTTGGTGCAGCTTCGGCCAGCAGCGGCAAAGCGGCCGCAGGCTCAGGCTCTATCTCGGGCTCGGGCGCAGGTTTGCTGCCCGCCAGCGCTGCGGCGGCCGGTGCTCGGGGTGTCGCCGCCGGCGTGCGTGTTCCGCCAACCTGCTGCGCCAATTTGGCGCGCGCCTGATCCATGGCTTCACGCCCGGCAACGGCAGTATGTGCAGCCAGCGGCGCTTGGGCGCGTACAGCGGTGGGGGCCGGTTCGCGCTGATTCAGGGGGTGAAACGCCAGCATGCGAATCAGGGCCATATTGAAGCCGGCGTGTTCATCCGGCGCCAAAGCCAGATCACGCCGGCCATGCACGGCGATCTGGTAATAAAGCTGTACATCTTCCGGCGCCATCAGGCCGGCCAGCGCGAAGATGGCATCGTATTCCGGCTCGTCCGGCGAAATCGCCTGCGGTACGATTTGCGCCATGGAAATCTGCTGCAGCAGCACCGCCATTTCGGTCAGCGCGCTATCAAAACCGATACCGCGTTCGGCCAGTTGCTCAGCCTCGCGTATCAACTGCGGGCCATCGGCATCAGCCAGTGCGCGCAGCAGGCCGAACAGATAGCTGCAATCAACCGCGCCCAGCATGGCGCGTACGCCTTCTTCTTTGACATCGCCCTCGCCATAGGCAATAGCCTGATCCAGCAAGGACAAGGCATCACGCATGGAGCCGGAGGCGCCACGTCCCAGCAAGGACAGCGCCGGCGTCTCGTAGGCGACGCCCTCCACCTCCAGCACATGGGCAAGATAGCCCGCAATCTGCTGCGGCGTCATATTGCGCAGGCTGAATTGCAAACAGCGCGACAGCACCGTAACCGGTACTTTTTGCGGGTCCGTGGTGGCGAGGATGAATTTCACATGCGCCGGCGGCTCTTCCAGCGTCTTGAGCATGGCATTGAACGCGCTCTTGGACAGCATGTGCACTTCATCAATGATGTAAACCTTGAAGCGCCCCAGCGTCGGCGCGTATTGTGCGTTTTCCAGCACTTCGCGGATATTGTCGATGCCGGTATTGGACGCGGCATCGATCTCCAGCAGGTCAACATAACGCCCGGCATCAATCTGGCGGCAAGCCGCACACACACCGCAAGGCTCGGCCGTAATGCCGGTCTCGCAATTAAGACTCTTGGCCAGAATACGGGCGATGGTGGTCTTGCCCACACCGCGGGTGCCGGTCAGCAAATAAGCATGGTGCAGGCGCTCGCTGCCAAGTGCATTGGACAATGCACGCACCACGTGCTCCTGGCCGACCAGATCGGCAAACCGCTTGGGACGCCACTTGCGGGCGAGGACTTGATAGCTCATGGGGAGCGATTCTAGCAGAAGAGCGCAGGCGAAAACACGCCAAGCGCCCAGTGCATCCGCTTCAAGACTTAGCCCCGGGTACCTCCACCGCCTGCTGCGCCAGATAGGCCTCGCGTATTTGCTCGGCCAGCTCCTGCGCCACCTTGGCATAAAGCGTGCTGCGGTTGTAGCGGGTAATGGTGTAGAAGTTACCCAGACCCAGCCAGTACTGCACCTCGCCCGGAGCGACTTCCAGCGGGAACAGCACCGCCGGCACATTGTCGGCGACTTCGGCGCGCGGGATCACGCCCATTTTCTTCAATTCGCCCACGGTGTAGTGCAGATTGAATTTGTCCGACACCAGCTTGTCGATCTGCGGCCCCGGCACCACATCGGCCGGAATCACCACATCGTCGCCTTTTTGCCAGCCGTGCAGCTTGAAGTAATTGCCTATGCTGCCCGTTACATCGGCCGGACTGCTCCAGATATCACGCTTGCCATCACCATCGAAATCGACCGCCCACTTGCGGTAGCTCGAAGGCATGAACTGCGGCCAGCCCATGGCACCGGCGTAGCTGCCCTTAAGCAGCAGCGGATTCTTGCCCTCTTCCTTGGCCAGCTTGAGAAACTCAGTCAGCTCGCCGCGAAAATAGGCGGCACGGCGCGGATAGTCAAAACCGATAGTCGTCAGAGCATCCGCCACGCGAAAGCTGCCGGTATTGCCGCCGTAGCGGGTTTCTATACCCAAAATGGCCACCACCATTTCCGGCGGCACGCCATAACGTGCCTCTACCTTGTTCAGCAGCTCGGCATGCTGCGTCCAGAATGCCACACCACCATCGACCATCTTGCCGGTAAGGAAATTGGGGTGGAACTGGTACCACGGACGCGAAGTGGAAGGTTTATCCAGCGCGGTAATAATAGAAGGCTTGAGTTCGACATTGGCAAACAGCGCCTCCAGATCGGGGCGGGCAAACTCACCCGTTGCCACCTGCTCGTCGATATAACGCTGGACATCGGGGCGCGCCAGCAAGGCCGCATCGGCATGCGCCAGCAGCGAGCACGCAGCCAGCGGGAAGAAAAGCCATTTTTTCATCGGAAGTATCCGCATTCGCACCAGGCAAAGCCACTGCCTGGCTTAATGTTTATAGGAGAGTGCACTGGACACCAGACGCGAAGTGATATCGACAATCGGAATGATATGTTCGTAATTCATCCGGGTCGGGCCTATCACACCGAGCGCGCCAACCACCTGATCATTGATCTTGTAAGGAGCACTGACCACCGTGCATTCGCCCAGCGTGGTCACCCCCGACTCCTCACCGATATACAGGCTCACGCCCTGGGCCGTCTGACTCTGGTTCAGCAGTTTAAGCAGCTCGGTCTTGCGCTCGAATACCGAAAACAATTCACGCAAGCGGGTCAGGTCTTCGGACAAGTCCCGCACATTCAACAGATTATTACCGCCGGCAATCACCACCGCACCGGTCTGCTCGACCATGGCCTGCCGCCCAAGATTGATCGCAAGCGCCATCAGACTACTGATATCGCCCTGAAGTTCACGCAATTCATGTTCGACGCACACCGTCACGCTGGACAGCGCCTGCCCGGCGTAATGCATATTGATGAAATTGGCGGCTTCGGTCAGCTCGGACGGGCTGTAATCGCGCTCGCTGGCGATGATATGGTTTTGCACGTCGCCATCCATGGTCACCAGAATCAGCAACACCCGGCGCTCGGACAGACGCAAAAACTCCATCTGGCGAAACGCGACATCCGCACGCTTGGGCGTCACCACCACACCGGTAAATTGCGTCAGATCAGATAATAGCCTTGAGGCGGCTTGAGCCAGCTGCTGCGGACTATCCGGATGCAGATTGTCCTCCAGTTCGCGCACCAGCGCCGACTCCAGCGGCCCCAGCGTCAGTAGCCTGTCGACAAAAACACGATAGCCACGCGCCGTCGGCACCCTGCCGGCCGAGGTATGCGGCGAAGAAATCAGCCCCATCGCCTCCATATCGGACAGCACATGGCGTATCGACGCGCTGGAGAGTTCCAGGCCGGACAACTGCCCCAAGGTCCGCGAGGGCACGGGCGTGCCGTCGGCGATATAGCGCTCAACCAGAGTCTTGAGCAGGCGTTGGGCACGTTCATTCAGCATAGGGGCTCTCGGGCACGGCATTTAGTTGCAGTATAAATGGGCGCAAGACAGATAAAATCAAGCGGGGCACCCGCGACCCAATAAGATTAAACACCGGCCGCCCCAATGCACTGAAGACTCACGGCCAAATATGCGATAATCGTCCGCTTGATGACCCACCGCCGTTTTGGAGAGAGCATGGCCAACGACAACAAACGCGCCGAAGAAAAAAGCAAAGCCCTGACCGCAGCACTTGCCCAGATTGAAAAGCAGTTCGGCAAGGGCTCCATCATGCGTATGAGCGACAACCAGATCAACGAAAACCTGCAAGTCATTTCGACCGGTTCCCTCGGCCTCGATCTGGCGCTGGGCGTGGGCGGCCTGCCGCGCGGCCGCGTGGTTGAAATCTACGGCCCGGAATCCTCGGGCAAGACGACGCTGTGCCTGCAGGTCGTCGCCGAAGCACAAAAAATGGGCGGCAGCTGCGCCTATATCGATGCAGAAAACGCTCTCGATCCTATCTATGCCCAAAAACTGGGCGTCAAGGTTGAAGATCTGCTGATCTCGCAGCCTGACACCGGCGAACAGGCGCTGGAAATCTGCGACATGCTGGTGCGCTCCGGCGGTCTGGATGTAATCGTGATCGACTCGGTGGCAGCACTGGTACCCAAGGCCGAAATCGAAGGCGAAATGGGCGACAGCCACGTCGGCCTGCAGGCACGACTGATGAGCCAGGCGCTCAGGAAGCTGACCGGCAATATCAAGCGCACCAATACGCTGGTGATTTTCATCAACCAGATCCGCATGAAGATCGGTGTGATGTTCGGCAACCCGGAAACCACCACCGGCGGCAACGCGCTCAAGTTTTACGCCTCGGTCCGTCTCGATATCCGCCGCATCGGCGCCATCAAAAAAGGCGACGAAGTGCTGGGTAATGAAACCCGCGTCAAGGTGGTCAAGAACAAGGTGGCACCACCGTTCCGCCAGGCCAACTTTGACATCCTGTACGGGGAAGGCATCAGCCGCGAAGGCGAGATCGTCGAAATGGGCGTGGAGCACGGCTTTATCGAAAAGTCCGGTGCCTGGTACAGCTATAACGGCGCCAAGATCGGCCAGGGCAAGGACAATGTGCGCCTGTGGCTGAAGGACAATGCCGCCGTGGCACAGGAAATCGAAGCCAAGATCCGCGACACGGTCGGCATCAAGGTCGAGATTACCGAAGATGCGGTCGATGGCGACGAACTCGCCAACGATGCATTCTAAAGTGAGCTCATGGAAAAAAGCCTGAAAGCGCGAGCTGTCGAGCTTTTGTCGCGCCGCGAATATTCGCGGCGCGAATTGCAGCAACGCCTCAAACCCCACGCCGAAAACCCGGAAGAGATAGAAGCGGTACTGACCGAGCTGGCCGAACGCCACTGGCAGTCGGACGAGCGCTTTGCCGGCCAGTTTGCCGAAATCAAGGGCCGGCGCTGGGGC
>NZ_RJTZ01000139.1:0-6749 GCF_024343515.1 Aquitalea sp. S1-19
CGCGCCTGCTGGATATCACGCTGACCACGCGCGGCGCCTCGGCCGGCACTCCGATCAAGATGGCCGGTGTACCCTATCATGCCGCCGAAGGCTATCTCGCGCGTCTGGTCAAGCTGGGCGAGTCGGTCGCCATCGTCGAACAGATCGGCGACCCGGCGACCAGCAAAGGCCCGGTCGAACGCAAAGTCATGCGCATCGTCACCCCGGGCACGCTGACCGATGCTGCGCTGCTGGACGACAAGCGCGACAATCTGGTGCTGGCGCTTAACAGCATCAAGGGCGTGCTGGGCATGGCCTGGCTGTCGCTGTCCAGCGGCGAATTCCGCATCATGCAGGTGCCGGTCGACGAGGTGATGAGCGAGCTTGAGCGCCTGCGCCCGTCCGAGCTTTTGCTGCCCGACGATAACGCCATTGCCCTCTTGGACACGCTGGCCATTCCGCGCAAGAAACTGCCATCCTGGCAGTTTGACAGCGAATCGGGCCAGCTCACCCTGACCCGCCATTTCGGCACGCGCGATCTGGCCGGTTTCGGCGCAGAAAACAGCCCGGTAGCCGTCGGCGCGGCCGGTGCCCTGCTCGAATACGCCAAACAGACCCAGGGTGCGCATCTGGCCCATATCGCCAGCCTGAGCGTGGAAGACACCCGCGAACTGGTGCGCATGGATGCCGCCACCCGGCGCAATCTGGAACTGACCGAAACCCTGCGCGGCGAAGCCAGCCCGACACTGGCCTCCTTGCTTGACCATTGCAGCACCAGCATGGGCAGCCGCCTGTTGCGCCACTGGCTGCATCATCCGCTACGCAACCATGCCCGCCTGCGCGAACGGCTGGATGCGGTAGCCTCCCTCGCCTCCCAGCATCAGACGCTGCGCGATACCCTGTCCGGCGTAGCCGACATCGAGCGCATTACTGCCCGCATCGCCTTGCGCAGCGCCCGCCCGCGCGACTTGTCCTCGCTGCGCGACTCGCTCGCCAGCCTGAAAGACGCCCGCCATCAGGCCGCCAACCTGAACAGCACACTGCTGAACACGCTGGCCAGCCACCTGCCGAAAAACGCCCCGGCCGAGGCGCTGCTGCGGGCGGCTATTTTGCCCGAACCATCGACCTTGCTGCGCGACGGCGGCGTGATCAACCACGGCTATTCGGCCGATCTGGACGAGCTACGCGACATCCAGACCAACTGCGGCGAATTCCTGCTGCAACTGGAAGCACGCGAACGCGAGCGCACGGGCATCAGCACGCTCAAGGTCGAATTCAACCGGGTGCACGGCTTTTACATTGAAGTGTCACGCGCCCAGTCGGACAAGGTGCCGGACGACTATCGCCGCCGCCAGACACTGAAAAACGCCGAGCGCTATATCACGCCGGAACTGAAAGAATTCGAAGACAAAGCACTGTCGGCACAGGACAAGTCGCTGGCGCTGGAAAAGCAGTTATACGAAGCACTGCTCGATGCACTGATTCCGCATGTCGGCGCGCTACAGCAGACGGCGCAAGCAGTCGCCACGCTGGATGTGCTGGCCAACTTTGCCGAGCGCAGCGAAACCTGCAATTACGTCGCCCCCGAATTTGTCGGCAACAACCGGCTGGAGATTATTGAAGGCCGCCATCCGGTGGTGGAAGCCGGCGTCGAACGCTTTATTGCCAACGACATCTGCCTGTCGGATGCCCGCAAGCTGTTGCTGATTACCGGCCCCAATATGGGCGGTAAATCAACCTATATGCGCCAGACGGCCCTGTTGACGCTGATGGCACATATCGGCTGCTGCGTGCCGGCACAAAGTGCAATCATCGGACCTATCGACCGCATCTTCACCCGTATCGGTGCCTCCGACGACCTGGCCGGCGGCCGCTCCACCTTTATGGTGGAAATGACCGAAAGCGCCAACATTCTCAACAATGCTACCGCGCACAGCCTGGTGCTGATGGATGAAGTCGGTCGCGGCACGTCCACCTTTGACGGTCTGGCGCTGGCCTGGGCGATTGCGCGCGCGCTGATCGAAAAAAACCGCAGCTACACGCTGTTCGCCACCCACTACTTCGAGCTGACGCGGTTGGCGCACGACTATGCCGGCGTCGCCAATGTCCATCTGTCGGCAGTCGAACACAAGGAAAGCATCGTGTTCCTGCATCACGTGGAAGAAGGCCCGGCCAGCCAGAGCTACGGCCTTGCCGTGGCACAACTGGCCGGCGTGCCACCTAAAGTCATACGCGAGGCGCGCCGCCATCTACTTGAGCTGGAAAACCAGTCGGTCGCCCGCCAGCAGCCCGATCTGTTTACCCAAGCCAGCGCTCCCCAGCCAGAGGCGCAGCCGCACTCAGCGCTGGAGATGCTGGAAGACGCCGATGTAGACAGCCTGAGCCCACGCGAAGCGCTGAGTCTGCTCTATGCGCTCAAGACGAAACTGGCTGAATAATCCGAGAAATGGCAGATAAATTTTTCTTCCAATGCCATTGAATATTTTCTATATTGATTACTTGAAAATCATTTGATAAAAGTCAAAGGCATTGCCATGAACAATTCTGATGAATCTGCCCAGAGCAGCGTGCAAAAACTCTTCAACCTGCCAGATGACGCCGAGGCTTTACCACTGTCCGCTATCCGGCAGCGGGCAGGACACCGCCTAGGCGAATTCGCCATTTATGCACAGGATGCACTCGCCGGCATGGGCATCTCGATCCCGCCGGCGATCAGCTTTGTCAGTTGCCCGAACTGTGCTCTGGAAATCAACAGCACCCATCCGCAATCGGCTGAAATACAAACGTGGCTGGATGGCAGCATCGGAGCTCAGGAGCGGTTCAAAAAGGTAGAAGTACTGTATGAGCTGATTCACGCCAGCGAAAATGCCGGCGAGACACTCGCAGCCGACATCTGCTTTCACATCGGCTTAAGCAGCATCGGCCCGATCGCCTACTTCGAACGCTTTACCGCCCGCCACTGCACACACTGAACGCAGCGCGAAAGGTCTAATCCCAATAGCCTGGCGCGCTGTAACAGGCGCGCAAATGTTCGATAAAGTGACGTACCCTGAGCGGCAGCAAACGCCGCTCTGCCACCACCGCATACACCGGATAGTCTGGAGAAGCATATGCGTCCAGCACCGTGACCAATCGTCCTTCCGACAAGTCATCCTTCACCTCCCACAGCGAACGCCAGGCCAGACCCAAGCCGCGAATGGCCCAGTCATGCAGCACGGCGCCGTCGTTACACTCCAGCACGCCCGACACCTTGAGATTGACCAGCTCGCCTTGCTGCATAAAGCTCCAGCCGCGACTCTGGCTTTCGCCCAGCGACAGGCAATTGTGGCCCGACAAATCCTCCAGACAATACGGAATGCCGTGCTCGGCCAGATAGGCCGGAGATGCGACCACCACGCGGCGGTTTTCGGCCAGACGCAGCGCGACTAAAGAAGAATCGGCCAGATCGGAAATCCGTATCGCGCAGTCGATGCGATCGCGCACGAAATCCACCAAGCGGTCGGACAAATCCAGTGTCACCTTGATATCCGGATGCATGCGCTGGTAGCTGGCCACATGCGGCGCGACATGGCGCCGACCGAAGCCTGCCGGTGCCGATAGTCGCAGATGACCGCGCACGCGGCCGCTGCCCGAAGCCACAGCGGCTTCGGCATCCGCCAGTTCGCCCAGAATGCGCAGCGCGTCTTCGTAAAAAGCCGTGCCCTCTTGTGTCAGCGTAATGGAGCGCGTCGTGCGCACCAATAGCCGCACACCTAAACGCTCCTCCAGCGCATCCAGCCGCCGCCCTATCATCGCCGGCACCACGCCTTCTTGCCGGGCGGCCGCGCTCAGACTCCCCAGCGTCACCACCGCGACCAGCGTTTCCATCTGCTTGAAGCTGTCCATTAGCATACAAAAAGTAAAAGGATTAATGCCATTTTAGGGCTTTTTCTACAATCCATGCTCACCTAAACTGGCAAACAGCATAATCAGACCGACAAACCATAGGAGAAACCAGATGGCCATGACCTTGCCGCAAGGTGTTGAAATCCTCGCCCCGCTGAATGCGGAATACGAAACCATCCTCACAAGCGAAGCGCTCGCGTTTGTGGCCAAGCTGCACCGCAAATTCGAAGGCACCCGCCGCGAGCTGATCGCGCGCCGCGTGCTGCGCCAGGCCGAGCTGGATGCCGGTCGTCTGCCGGACTTCCTGCCGGAAACAGCCGCCGTGCGCGCTGGCGATTGGAAAATCGCTCCGCTGCCGGCCGACCTTTTAGATCGCCGCGTCGAAATCACCGGCCCGGTCGAGCGCAAGATGATGATCAATGCACTGAACTCCGGTGCCAAGAGCTTCATGGCCGACTTTGAAGACTCGAACTGCCCGAGCTGGGACAACCAGATCAGCGGCCAGATCAATGTACGTGACGCCTATCGCAAGACCATCTCCTTCACCAGCCCCGAAGGCAAGCAATACGCGCTGAACGACACCATCGCCACCTTGCTGCTGCGCCCGCGCGGCTGGCATCTGATGGAAAAACACATCACCGTCGATGGCGATATCGTCTCCGGTGCACTGTTCGACTTCGCGCTGTCCTTCTTCCACAACATCCACTATCTGCTGGAAAACGGCCGCGCCACCTATTACTACCTGCCGAAGATGGAAAGCCATCTGGAAGCACGCCTGTGGAACGATGTATTCGTATTCGCACAGAACGAACTCTCGGTTGCACAAGGCACGATCAAGGCCACCGTACTGATCGAGACCATCCTCGCCGCCTTCGAGATGGACGAAATCCTGTATGAACTGCGCGAGCACAGCTGCGGCCTGAATGCCGGGCGCTGGGACTACATCTTCAGCTGCATCAAGAAATTCAAGAACAACAAGGATTTCTGTCTGGCCAACCGTGGCGCCATCACCATGACCGTGCCGTTTATGCGTGCCTATGCGCTCTTGCTGCTCAAGACCTGCCACCAGCGTCAGGCACCGGCCATCGGCGGCATGGCCGCACTGATCCCGATCAAGAATGATCCGGTAGCCAATGAAAAGGCCTTGGGCGGCGTGAAGGCTGACAAGGATCGCGACGCCGGTGACGGCTACGATGGCGGCTGGGTTGCCCACCCGGGTCTGGTACCGATTGCGATGGAATCCTTTAACGCCGTGCTGGGCGATGCGCCCAACCAGATCGGCAAGCAGCGTCCCGACGTGAATACGACGGCGGCCGACTTGATGACTTTCCAGCCGGAAACACCGATTACCGAAGCCGGCATGAAGCTGAATATCGACGTCGGCATCCAGTACCTGGGCTCGTGGATCTCCGGCAACGGCTGCGTCCCTATCCACAACCTGATGGAAGACGCCGCCACCGCCGAGATTTCGCGTGCACAGATCTGGCAGTGGATACGCTCGCCCAAAGGCGTGCTGGAAGACGGCCGCAAGGTCACACAGGAGCTGTTTGCCCAGTTCCACGGTGAGGTTGTGGCCGACCTGAAAGACAAGCTGGGCAGCCGCTGGACGCGCCAGTATGAAGACGCGGCACGCATGTTTGCCGAGCTGACCAGCAGTGACGACTTCGTCGAGTTCCTGACCTTGCCAGGCTACGACTACCTCGACTAAGCCCCTGCATATCTGGCGGCAAGCCAGAACACGCAACGGCCACAGCAAGTCTGTGGCCGTTGTTCTTTACCTATACCAAACGCACAAGCGCACTCCCGGATTCATTACTCCCACCCTTGCCGCAGCGCAGCAATAAATTAACCATCATATTTCAAGCTCACTCAAAAAATACAATTTTCATCGCGCAAACCGCAACGCATAAGCAATTTTATTAAAATAAAACCGCATTTGTAAGCATAAAAACCTAATAAGCAAAAAACAGCACCCGTCGTTTTGCCATAAGATTGCAGACAAAATCCAATCTTTATCTGTTTACGACGAGATCAACACCATGCGCCTATCCCTCCGTCCCCTGCTCGTTTCGCTGCTCGCTATCGGAGCATTCGGCTCAGCCTTTGCAGCCGATATGAAATCGGTTGCCATCACTGCCATTGTTGACCATCCGGCGCTGGATGCTGCCCGCAAAGGCGTGGAGGACGAACTGAAGGCAGCCGGCTACCAGAACGGCAGCAATCTCAAGCTGCAATACCAGAGCGCACAAGGCAATACCGCAACAGCAGGCCAAATCGCGCGCAAATTCGTCGGCGACAAGCCCGACGCCATCGTCGCGATCGCCACACCGAGCGCACAGGCCGTCGCCGCCGCAACGCGCAATGTCCCCGTGGTCTTTATTGCCGTTACCGACCCGGTCGCCGCCAAACTGGTGCCTTCATGGAAGGCTTCGGGCAGCAATATCACCGGCGTATCCGACCGGTTGCCGATAGCGGCTCAGGTTGACCTGATCCAGAAAATCCATCCGGCCGCCAAAAAAATCGGCATGGTCTACAGCCCGGGCGAAGTCAACTCGGTCATTGTGGCGCGCGAACTGAAAACCGAACTGGGCAAACGCGGCATGACGCTGGTGGAGTCGGCCGCCGCGCGCAGCGTGGATGTCGCCCCCGCAGCCAAGAATCTGGCAGGCAAGGTCGATGCCATCTACACCAGCACCGACAATAATGTGGTGTCGACTTACGAGTCGCTGGTGGCCGTCGCCAACCAGAGCAAGATGCCGCTGATTGCTTCTGACCCTGATTCGGTCAAGCGCGGAGCCATCGCCGCACTTGGGCAGAATTATTACGATATCGGCCGTCAGGCCGGCCGCATCGTGGTGCGCATCCTCAAGGGTGAGAAAGCCGGC
>NZ_RJTZ01000014.1:0-44541 GCF_024343515.1 Aquitalea sp. S1-19
GCGAGCCTATCTATGAAGTGATGCCGGGTTGGAGCGAAACGACTTTCGGTACCAAAACCTGGGATAAGCTGCCGGCCAATGCTCAGGCTTACCTGACACGCATCGCCGAAGTGTGCGGCGCACCGGTTGCCATCGTGTCTACCGGTCCGGATCGCGAAGAAACCATCGTGCTGCAGCACCCTTACGGCCTGTAAGCGCTGTTCTGCCCCGATAAAAAGACCCGCCTGGCGGGTCTTTTTGCATTTCCAGCGACACCGTATGCTTGAGGGGGACGCGCTTCGTGCGTAAGCTTGCGTTTTTCGGCCTTATGGCCTTATCTACGCGACGTTTTCCATGCACATCCATATCCTAGGCATTTGTGGCACTTTTATGGGCGGTATTGCCGCCATCGCCAAGCAGGCGGGGCACCGCGTCACCGGTTGCGATACCCATGTTTACCCGCCGATGAGTACCCAGCTCGAAGCGATGGGCATCGAGCTTATCGAAGGCTTTGGCGCCGAGCAGATTGCGCTGGAGCCGGATATGTATGTGGTGGGCAATGTGGTGACGCGCGGCAAACCCTTGATGGAAGAGATCCTCGATCGCGGCCTGCCGTATATTTCCGGCCCGCAGTGGCTGGCCGAGCATGTCTTACAGGGACGCTGGGTGCTGGCGGTGGCCGGCACCCATGGCAAAACCACCACCAGTGCCATGCTGGCCTGGATACTGGAAGATGCCGGCCTGGCTCCGGGCTTTCTGATTGGCGGCATTCCTGAGAACTTCGGTATCTCGGCCCGCCTGCCGGGCTCGCCACAGCAGGATCCGGCCAGCGAAAGCCCGTTTTTCGTGATCGAGGCCGACGAATACGACACTGCTTTTTTCGACAAGCGCTCCAAGTTTGTCCACTACCGCCCGCGCACCGCCGTGCTGAACAATCTCGAGTTCGATCACGCCGATATTTTTGCCGATCTGCCGGCGATCGAGACCCAGTTTCATCACTTGGTGCGTACCGTGCCGTCCAAAGGACTGGTCGTGGCCAATGGCCGCGAGGCCGCGCTGGAGCGGGTGCTGGCGCGCGGTTGCTGGACGCCGGTCGAGCCTTTCGGTGTCGATGGCGGCTGGCAGGTGGGGGATGTCGCCGCTGACGGCAGCTTCGAGGTGTTGCTGGATGGCGTGCAGCAGGGCCGGGTAGGCTGGGGCCTGATGGGGGAGCACAACCGTCTGAATGCACTGGCCGCGATTGCCGCGGCACGCCATGCCGGCGTGACGGTCAAGCAGAGTATCGATGCCCTGTCCCGCTTTGTGAATGTGAAGCGGCGCATGGAGGTGAAAGGCGTGGCGAACGGGGTAACCGTGTACGACGACTTTGCCCATCACCCGACAGCGATTGCCACTACGGTCGCCGGTTTGCGCGCCAAGGTGGGCAATGCACGCATTCTGGCGGTGCTGGAGCCTCGCTCCAATACCATGAAACTCGGTGCGATGAAGGATGCGCTGGCAGGCTCGCTGGGTGATGCCGATTTGGTGTATTGCTATGGAGCCAATCTGGATTGGGACCCGGCACAGGCACTCGTGCCTCTGGGAGATGCTGCGGCCAGCTTTGATGATCTGGATGCCTTGCTTTGTGCCGTCGTGGCCGAAGCGCAGCCGGGTGACCAGATTCTGGTGATGAGTAATGGCGGCTTTGGCGGGATACACGGCAAGCTTTTGGCGGCACTCGCTTAAAGCGCGCTGCGTGATGTAAAAAAGGAGGCCCGTTCAACGGGCCTCCTTTTTTCATGTCAGCGCAGTGCTGATCATATGCAGCTTACTTGATGAAGTCGAACAGGATGGCGGTCATTGCCAGCAGACCCATTACGACGACAAACACATTGCTGATTGCACCGCGATGCTCTTTCATCGCCGGGATCTTGCTGATAGCGTACATCGGCATCAGGTACAGGATGGCCGCGATAATCGGGCCGCCCAGTGCTTCGATCATGCCCAGAATGCTAGGGTTGATCACGGCAACGGCCCAGATGGTCAGTACCATGAATACCTGGATGAAGCGGTTGATCTTCTTGGCGTCCGGGGTTTTGCCGCTGCTACGCATCTGTTTGACGATGATGCCGTTCATGCCTTCTGCCGCGCCCAGATAGTGGCCGAAGAAGGAGGAGACGATGGCAACGAAAGCAACCAGCGGGCCGAAGTAGGAGACAAAACCGCTATCGTGTACGTTGGCGAGGTAAGACAGGATAGGCAGGTTCTGCGCCTTGGCATCCGCCAGCTGGGCCGGGGTCAGCGACAATACGCAAGAGAATACGAACAGCATCACAAAGCCAACCAGCATGAAGGATGTGTTGCGCAGAATCTGGTCGGCCTTCTTGCGGGCATGTACACCGTATTCGCGGCGCTGGGCGACGGCAAACTGGGAAATGGCAGGCGAGTGGTTAAAGGCAAATACCAGAACCGGGATAGTCAGCCACACGGTGCCCAGGGCATCGACAGCCGACGGCATCACCATCAGGGCATCCATTTTCCAGTCAGGAATCAGATACAGCGACATAAAGGCCAGAATGCCGACCAGTGGATATACCAGGAACTGGGTCACTTTGAGCATCAGCTTTTCGCCGGCCAGCATCACCGACATCATGCCCATGATCAGCACGATGGACAGCCGCGCGCGCGGTGGCGATTCCATGCCCAGCTGGTTGACGATAAAGCTGTCCACGGTGTTGGTGATGCCGACGCCGTAGATCAAGACGATAGGGTAGATCGCGAAGAAGTAGAGCAGAGTGATGGCTTTACCCGCACCTACGCCGAAGTGTTCTTCGACGACTTCGGTGATGTCGCTGCCTTCTTTGGCCGACGAGCAGACGAAGCGCGACAGACCGCGGTGGGCGAGGAAGGTCATCGGGCCGATCAACAGTGCCATCAGTACCAGCGGCCAGAAACCGCCCATACCTGCGTTGATAGGCAGAAACAGAATGCCGGCGCCGACAGCGGTGCCGAACAGGCTGAGCATCCAGGTCGTATCGCGGCTATTCCAGGCCGGGAAAGCAGGCTGAGTGGCTTTGACATGCGAGCTGGACGGTTTGTTGTCCGGTGTGGCGACGGCTTCGTGAGTCATGTTTTAGTATCCGTAATGCGTAAATGGTTGTTGCTATTGTCTGGCGATAAAGCCTGCGCTGGATGTCAGAATTCATGCTGTACTGACATTAAACGCTGTTTGCCCGCCCCGCTTATTTAGGGTTTTTATGCCCGTAATCAGAATTGTTTATATTTGTTAAGATCATTTTATTATCATTTATTTATTAAGATCAATAAAAAATGAGCACTCGCAAACAATGCGCGGGTGCTCATTTTATGTATTTTGATTTTTATTTTGTTCGATTTATGACTTTGTTAGTTCGTTTGCGATTATTTACATGGTTTGCTGGTGTCTGCCTGGAAATTACAGTCGGAAGCTGGTTTGCATTGTTCGAAAGTGAATGCTTGTTAACGTCGGAAAATTTGTTCGCGGTGACGCCGAAAAATCCACTTTTCCCACAAAGGACGGGTGCTTTCGCTTAAGGCATCCTCGATTGAAGCCGTGACCGTATAGGTTTGTGGCCCTTGGTTCTGGCAGGCCAATACCGTGGCCGGCAGAAACAGGGTCAGAGCCGAGTCGGCATGCGGGCTTAACTCAAGCAGGAGAGTCTCGCCGGGGCTTTGCTCTTGACTGCTATGCCAGGCCAGGCTGTTCAGGCCCAGACGGCAGCCGTGCAAGGGGGCGCTTTCCGGGTAGCGGGACAGCAGGGCAACTTCCAGTGCCAGATCGAGCTTGGCCTCCAGTCGTTGCAGTTGCGGGTCGGCGCCGTCCGGGATGCCGGTTGGCGCGGCCAGCACCCGTAATGCCAGCCGCGTCTCGCGCGCAAGCTTGCTGCTGTAGTTTTGTGCCGGGCGCAGGAGCAGCGGCAGGTCGGCGTCGAAGGAGACAGTGTCGAGTTCGGGCAGCATACTGGTCTTTCTGGTTACAGGGCTTCAAACAGGCCGATGACCCCCTCCAGCCCGACATGGTTGATGGCAACGTCCGCCTGTGCCCGCACCACCGGTTTGGCGTCGAAGGCAATGCCCAGTCCGGCTTCGGCCAGCATCAACAGGTCGTTGGCCCCATCGCCCATCGCGATCACCTGTTCCGGACGCAGACCCAGTTCCTCGCGTTTGGCTATCAGCAACTGGCGTTTGGCGGCCGCATCCACAATCCCGCCCTTGATGCGCCCGGTCAGGCGGCCGTCGACAATTTCGAGCTCGTTGGCGTAAGCGTAGTCCAGCCCCAGTTCCGCCTTGAGGCGTTCGGTAAAGAAGGTAAAGCCGCCGGAGACCAGCATAAAGCGCACGCCGTGCGCACGACATGCTGCCAGCAGGGTTTCGGCACCGCGGCTAAGCCTCAGCCGTTCGCGATAGACGCGCTCCAGTGCAGCTTCCTCCAGTCCTTCAAGCAAGGCCACGCGCTGGGTCAGCGACTGGGCAAAGTCCAGTTCGCCCTGCATCGAGCGCTCGGTGATGGCGGCCACCTGCGGCTTGATGCCCAGCATGTCGGCGATTTCGTCGATGCACTCGATGGTGATCAGCGTCGAGTCCATGTCGGACACCAATAAGCCGAAATCGGAAAAGTGCAGTCCATCCTGCATGAGTGCGACATCGACCGCCAGTGTCTGTGCTGCGGCCATGAGCGCTGCGCGTGCGGTGGGGGTAGCAGGAGACAGGCGGGCGCAGGAGGTGGACAGGCGCTGGATATGGCTAGCACCGGCAAGGCCGGCCAACTGTTGCAAGGCCTGATCGTTGAGTTGGGGGGCCTGGACGATAAGGTGATAGGACATGGTGCTCACACGAGTAAGTTTGTGTGCGGATTATGCCATGTGTAAATCGGGAGCAGGATAAGGGCGTGCTGGAAAACTGCAAGAAGCGGCATCGGGTGTTGCCGATGCCGCTTTATCCGGCTTAGGCGTTAAGCAGACCTAGCAGTTTTATGGCGACAGCTTCAGAGGACGCCGGATTTTGCCCGGTGATCAGCTGGCCGTCCTGCTGGGTAAAGACGCCCCAGTCCGCGCCCTTGGCGTAGAGGCCGCCCGCGTCGATCAGCGCATCCTCCAGCAGGAAGGGCACGATATGGGTGAGGCCAACCGCGGCTTCTTCGCCATTGGTAAAGCCGGTCACGTGACGCCCGGCGACCAAGGGTGTGCCATCGCTTTTCTTGGCATGCAGCAGGACGGCCGGCGCATGGCAGACGGCAGCAATCGGTTTGCCCTGACACTCGAAGGCCTGCAGCAGCAGGATGGAGGCTTCGTTATTGGTCAGGTCCCACAGCGGGCCGTGACCGCCGGGGTAGAACACGGCATCGAAGTCTGCCGCTTCGATTTCCTTGAGGGTGAGGGTGTGCGCCAGTTTGTCCTGCAGCACAGTGTCGGCATTGAAACGCACGGTGGCCGGGGTCTGGAACTCGGGCAGGGCACTTTTTGGATCAATCGGCGGCTGCAGCCCCAGGGGGGATGCCAGCGTCACCTCTACGCCCGCATCGTGCAGCAGGTAATAGGGTGCGGCAAACTCTTCAATCCAGAAGCCGGTACGGTGGCCGGTGTCCCCCAGCTTGTCGTGGCTGGTCAGAACAAACAGAACGCGTTTCATCGTGCTCTCCTTCAAAGGGGGCGGTAGTGCATAGCTTGTGTGCGTAGTGTGACGCGTTGATGACGCGATCGCTTACAACGCAGGGTAGTCGGTATAGCCTTCGGTGCCTCCGCCGTAGAGCGTCGCCGGGTTCAGTGCATTCAGTTCTGCCCCTGCTTGCAGGCGTGCCGGCAGATCCGGGTTGGCGATAAAGCTGCGGCCAAAGGCGGCGGCATCTATGTAGCCTTTCTCCAGCAAGGCTTCAGCCTTGTCTGCAGTGTAGCCGCCGGCACCGATGATGCAGCCCGGATAGTGGGCGCGCAGCGTCTGGCGGAATGCTTCGCTGTAGGCCGGACCACCGGCCCAGTCCGGTTCGGAGATATGCAGATAGGCAAGCTTGCGTTTGGCCAGTTCGTCAGCCAGATAAATCGCCATGTCTTCCTGACCGACATCGGACAGGCCGTTGAACACGCCCAGCGGCGAAATACGGATACCTACGCGGTCGGCCGACCATTCAGCGATGACGGCGTCTACCACCTGCAGCAGCAAGCGCGCACGGTTTTCGATGCTGCCGCCGTACGCATCGGTGCGGGTATTGGCTTCAGGTGACAGAAACTGGTTGAGCAGATAGCCGTGGGCGCCATGGATCTCGACCAGGTCGAAGTCGGCGCGGCGCGCATTGTCGGTAGCGCGGCGGTAGTCTTCGATCAGGTCTTCGATTTCGGCGGCCTCCAGTGCGCGCGGCGTGGAGCAGGGCGCGCGCACCAGGTCTTTGTTTTCATCGCGGATATTGGTGTTGCTTTGGGCTGCAATCGCCGAAGGCGCCAGTGGCGCTTCACCATGCGGTTGCACGCTGGTGTGCGAAATGCGGCCGGTGTGCCATAGCTGGATGGCCATCAGGCCGCCGGCTTGGTGGACGGCCTGATTGATATCGCGCCAGGCGGCAACCTGCGCTTCGCTATAGATGCCGGGTGCGCCGGCATAGCCTTTGGCGGTCGGGGAAATATGGGTGCCTTCGTTGATAATCAGGCCGGCGCTGGCGCGCTGCACATAATAGTCGCGGGCCAGGTCGGTTGGCAGGTCGCCCGGCTCGGTATTGCGCAGACGGGTCAGCGGTGCCATCAGCACGCGGTTTTTCAGGGTGACAGCACCCATGGTCAGCGGGGTGAACAGTTTGTCGAGTTGCATGCTTTCTTCCTTGATTAGACCGGTCGGCTAGTTGTTGTGTATGCCAGTACATCAAAAGACGGCTGGCAGTTTGGTTTAAGGGGGGTGGATCAGTTAAGGCTCAGCTTGCAAGCGTTGTGCTGTTTCGGTCAGCAGGCGGCGTAGTGGCGTGCTGTCGCGTGCAACCTTGCTTAGCAAGGCCATGCCCAGCCAGTTGGCGTAGAGCGATTCGGCCAGTACCCCCGGCTGGGGGTGCGGCGCCAGCGATCCTTCCGCGATGCCTGCCTGGATGGCGCTAGCCAGACGGGCCATGACCTGATCCATGCCGCGCTTGAGCACTTCACGCATAGGCTCGGACAGATCGGAGACTTCGGCCGACAGCTTGACCGCCAGACAGGTATTGCTGTGATCGTGGCACTCGGCGCGCTCGACCCAGCGTGCAAAATAGGCCAGCAGGCGTTCGCGCTGGTTGCCGGGCGCGTTTTCACCCAGACCAAGCTGCAAGGCGGTGTCGTAATCGGCGAAGTAGCGGCTGAGCAGGGCGACACCGAAGTCTTCTTTCGACTTGAAATAGTGGTAGAACGAGCCCTTGGGGACGCCGGCCTCGCGCAGCAGTTCGGCCAAGCCCAGCGCGGTAAAGCCGCGGTGCTGGATCAGCATCTCGCCGGTATCAAGGATATGGGCCTGGGTGTCAGGGTAGAGCGGGTGTCTGGACATGGAACGCATCTTATTAGACCGGTCGTCTAATTGCAAGTGCCATAATCAGGCGTGACGTATATCGTATGGGCATTCTACAATAGCGGCCAATGACGAAACAGGCCGCGCCCTGCTGCTGAGGGGTAACGGCCTGAAGCCCAAACCATGGAGAAACCCGATGCGCCCTATCCGTCAGGATGATTTTATCCAGAGCATTGCCGACGCTTTCCAGTACATCTCGTATTACCACCCCAAGGACTTTATCGACGCACTGTACGCAGCCTATCTGGCGGAAGAAAGCCCGGCTGCCAAGGATGCGATGGCACAGATTCTGGTCAATAGCCGCATGTGCGCCGAAGGCCATCGCCCTATCTGTCAGGATACCGGTATCGCCGTGGTCTTTCTCAAGGTCGGGATGAATGTGCGCTGGGATGCGACATTGTCGGTGCAGGAGATGGTGAACGAGGGTGTGCGCCGTGCCTACCTCAACCCGGACAACAAGCTGCGTGCTTCGGTGCTGCTAGACCCGGCCGGCACACGTACTAACAGCAAGGATAATACCCCGGCGGTGGTGCACTACGAGATTGTCGAGGGCGATCACGTCGAGGTGATCTGCGCGGCCAAGGGTGGCGGCTCGGAGAACAAGTCCAAGTTTGTCGCGCTCAACCCGTCGGATTCGCTGGTCGACTGGGTGCTCAAGACCATTCCGACCATGGGCGCCGGCTGGTGTCCGCCGGGCATCCTCGGCATCGGTATCGGCGGTACGCCGGAAAAATCGATGCTGCTGGCCAAGGAAAGCCTGATGGGGCCGGTGGATATCCATCTGGTCAAGGAAAAAGCCGCACGCGGCGAGACGCTGACCCGCGTCGAAGAGCTGCGTCTGGAGTTGCTGGAAAAGATCAACGCGCTGGGTATCGGCGCACAGGGTCTGGGCGGGCTGACTACGGTGCTGGACGTCAAGATCATGGATTATCCGACCCATGCAGCCTCGTTGCCGGTGGCGATGATCCCCAACTGCGCCGCCACGCGCCATGTGCATTTCCATCTGGACGGCACGGGCCCGGCGCAACTGGAAGCCCCCAAGCTGGAAGACTGGCCGCAGATCGAGTACGGCACTGCCGGTGGCCGTCGCGTCAATCTGGACACCGTCACCCGCGAGGAGGTGGCGAGCTGGAAGCCGGGCGAGGTGCTGCTTCTGAACGGCAAGATGCTGACCGGCCGCGACGCCGCGCACAAGCGCATCGTCGATATGCTCAACAAGGGCGAGCAACTGCCGGTGGATCTGGCCGGGCGCTTTATTTACTACGTCGGCCCGGTCGATCCGGTCGGCGACGAAGTGGTCGGCCCGGCTGGCCCGACTACCGCCACGCGCATGGACAAGTTCACCGAACAGGTGCTGGCCGAGACCGGCCTGCTGGGGATGATAGGCAAGGCCGAGCGCGGCCCGGCGGCCATCGACGCGATCAAGAAGCACCAGTCGGTGTACCTGATGGCAGTTGGCGGCTCGGCTTATCTGGTGTCCAAGGCGATCAAGGGCTCGCGTGTGGTCGGTTTTGCCGATCTGGGCATGGAGGCGATTTACGAGTTCGAGGTGAAAGACATGCCGGTGACGGTGGCGGTCGACAGTCAGGGCTCGGCGGTCCACCAGAGCGGCCCGGCCGAATGGCGGGTCAAGATCGGCAACAAGATTCCGGTCAAGACAGCCTGATTCATGTGTGAAATAGAAAAAGCCGGAATTCGTTCCGGCTTTTTTTATGTGGTGTCGTACCAAAGGCTGACCGTTATTTCAACAGATTGCCTACCCGTGCGGTAATCAAATCGACTGCCGGATCGTTGACGCCATGCGGCAGAATGACGTCGGCGAAGCGTTTGGTTGGCTCGACAAACTGGTTGTGCATTGGACGAACCGTGCCCAGATATTGTTCGATCACACTGGCCATGGTGCGGCCACGCTCGGCAATATCGCGCTGCAGGCGGCGGATAAAACGCACATCGCCATCGGTGTCGACAAAGATCTTCAGCGACATCAGATCGCGCAGTGCCGCGTCATACAGCGCGAAAATGCCTTCGATCACGATGACCGGAGCGCTGACCACGGTTTCGGTCTGCGGGGCGCGGGTGTGGTTGGCAAAGTCGTAGATCGGCATTTCGATTGGCACGCCGTTTTTCAGCGCATCGATGTGTTCGATCAACAGCGGCCAGTCAAAGGCGTGTGGATGGTCGTAGTTGGTGTGCAGGCGCTGTTCCATCGTCAGATGGCTCTGGTCGCGGTAGTAGTTGTCCTGAATGATGACGGCTGCCTTGTCGCTGCCTATCGTTTCAACGACTTTGCGGGTGACGGTGGTCTTGCCGCTACCGCTGCCACCGGCCACGCTGATGATAAAGGGTGTACTCATAGTGCTGCTCCCGAATAAGCACGACAGTTTAGCAAACTCTAATAAATAGCGCGCCATCACCTTGCGGAAAAATCAACTCTCCTTGCCATCCTGTTCGGCTCTGGCTTCTGCTACCCATTGCTGCATGGCCGGTAGTGCCAGTATATGGTCGGCGTAAGCCTGGGCCAGTGGCGGCAGGCTTACGCCATAGCTGGCAAAACGCAGCGCCACCGGTGCATACATGGCGTCGGCGATGGTAAAGCCACCAAACAGGAAGGGGCCGCCATCCTGATGGTCATGGCGTAGCGATTGCCAGATTTCACTGATGCGCTCGATATCAGCTTGCGTTGCTTCATCAAAGCTCAGACCGCTATATTGCGCGACCACATTCAGCGGCAGGTTCTGGCGCAGCGCGCTAAAGCCCGAGTGCATTTCGGCGGTAATGGCGCGCGCAGTCGCGCGGTCGGTGGCTTCGCGCGGCCATAGGCCGGCAGCAGGAAAACATTCGGCCAGATATTCGCAAATGGCCAGCGAATCCCAGATGCACAGCTGATGGTCGAGCAGGGCCGGCACCTTGCCGCTGGGACTGAACTTCAGGATACGTGCATGTGTATCCGGCTGGTACAGGCGTAGCGGAATTTCTTCGAACGGTTCTGCCAGCATTTTGAGCACCAGCCACGGACGCAGTGACCAGGAAGAAAAATTCTTGTCGGCGATAACCAGTCTGAACATGGTGGAGACTCCGGTGGGCAAATAATGCATTCTAGATGAAAAAACACCCCGTGCAGGACGGGGTGTCAATCAAATTTGCTTGCGGCAGGCCTTACTCGGCCTCGTCTATCCAGGCTTGCTGAATCGCTTCCAGTACTTTTTCGCCGCCACGGCTGTGGTCGTCGTCAAAGCCGGGCAGGGCGACCACCCAGTTGTGCAAGTCGGTAAAGCGCAGGGTTTTCGGGTCGACATCGGGGTGCGTGTCGTACAGTTCGGCGGCAATGTCGTGAATATCAGACCATTTCATGGCGCTCTCCAGTGTCGTGGGCTCAGTGGTGTTCGCGGGCGTGGTTGATGGTGTAACGCGGGATCTCGACCACCAGATCCTGTCCGTCGACCAGTGCCTGGCAGGACAGGCGCGACTGCGCTTCCAGTCCCCAGGCCTTGTCCAGCATATCTTCTTCCAGCTCGTCTGCTTCGTTCAGCGATTCGCCGCCTTCGCGCACGATGACATGGCAGGTGGTGCAGGCGCATGATTTTTCGCAGGCGTGCTCGATTTCGATATCGTGGGCCAATAGGGCATCGCAGATGCTGGTGCCGTTGGCAACATCGTCGAGTACGGCACCATCCGGGCACAGGTCGGCGTTGGGGAGCACGATAATACGGGGCATGACGGTCAGTCCTTAGAGTTCTGCAATATTGTGGCCTTTAAGCGCGCGACGGATATTGCGATCCATGCGGCGTGAGGCAAAGGTATCGGTCGCGTGGTTTAGCGCGGCGGTGGCTTCGTTGATGGCGCGGGTATGGCCAAGAGCAATCGCGCCCTCTACCGCATCCAGGCAAGTATCGACCTGTGCGCGTTCTGTGTTGTCCAGCAGATCGCCATCGCTTTCTAGTGCGGTGCGGGTGACATCCATCAGGCTTTGGGCATCGACGATGGCTTCGCGCAGTTTGCGCGCCTGGATATCATCCTGCACATGGTCCATGGACTCGGTCAGCATACGGCTGATGTCGTCATCCGACAGGCCGTAAGAGGGCTTGATGGTGATGCTGGCTTCAACGCCTGAGGTCAGTTCGCGGGCGAATACCGACAGCAGGCCATCGGCGTCGATCTGGAAGCTGATGCGGATGCGCGCCGCACCGGCCACCATGGGTGGAATGCCGGTCAGCACAAAGCGCCCCAGCGAGCGGCAATCTGCCACCAGTTCGCGCTCGCCCTGCAGCACATGAATGCTCATGGCTGTCTGGCCGTCCTTGAAGGTGGTGAACTCCTGTGCGCGCGCCACCGGCAAGGTGGTGTTGCGCGGGATGATCTTCTCGGTCAGTCCGCCCATGGTTTCGATGCCGAGCGACAGCGGGTTCACGTCCAGCAGCAGCCAGTCGTCGCCGGCCTTGTTACCGGCGAGCACATTGGCCTGAATGGCCGCACCAAGCGCGACCACCTTGTCCGGGTCGAGGTTGGTCAGCGGTGGCTGGCCGAAGAACTGGCCGACGGCCTGCTGGATGGCCGGCATGCGTGTGGCGCCGCCGACCATGACTACGCCTGCAATATCGGCCGCTGCGATGCGTGCGTCCCGCAGCGCCTTGCGCATGGGTAGCAGTGTCTTGTCGATCAGGGTACGGGTGATGTTGTGAAAGGTGTCCTGTGCCAGCACAAGATCCAGCGCCTGGCCATCGGACAGGATGGCGGTAATGCGGGCATCGCTGTGTTCGCTCAGGTGCTCCTTGGCTTCGCGTGCGCGGGTCAGCAGCAAGCGGGTGTCCTGGGGATTCAGGCCGGACAGGCCGGCTTCGGCCAGTATCCAGCAATAGATGCGGTGGTCGAAGTCGTCCCCGCCCAAGGCGGCATCGCCGCTGGTGGACAGGACTTCGAATACGCCACGGGTCAGCTTGAGAATGGACACGTCCAGCGTGCCGCCGCCCAAGTCATAGACGGCGTATGTGCCTTCGGAAGCGTTGTCCAGACCATAGGCGATAGCGGCGGCAGTAGGTTCGTTCAGCAGGCGCAAGACATGAAGACCCGCCAGACGCGCGGCGTCCTTGGTGGCCTGACGTTGCGCATCATCGAAATAAGCCGGGACAGTGATGACGGCCCCGGTCAGCTCGCCTCCCAGGCTGGCTTCTGCGCGCAGACGCAGGGTCTTGAGAATTTCGGCCGACACTTCGACCGGGCTTTTGGCGCCGCTATGGGTCTGGATCTGTAACATGCCCGGCGTATCGATAAAGCGGTAGGGCAGGGACGCCGCTTCGGCGATATCGGACAGGCTGCGTCCCATAAAGCGTTTGGTCGAGACACTGGTGTTATGCGGGTCGCGGCTTTGTTCGGCTTGTGCATCGATGCCGACCACGCTCTGTCCATCGCTCAGGTAGCGCACGACCGAGGGCAGCAGGCTGCGGCCGTGGGCATCGGGCAGGACGGTCGCCGTGCCGCTACGCACGGTGGCGACCAGAGAGTTGGTGGTGCCAAGGTCGATGCCGACGGCGAGGCGATGCTGATGAGGTGCTGCTGACAGGCCGGGTTCGGCTATTTGCAATAGGGCCATGGCGTCTTCGGGTCTTTGTCGTGCGAGCGTAAACCCGCGTTTCTAGTACAGCAGCGCTTCGATGGCGTCGCCGGTGTCCTGCTCGATTTTTTCCAGGAAGCGCAATTTTCGCACTAAAACCGCTGCGCCTTCCAGATCGTGTTCGTTGTCTATGCCTTGCGTCAGTGCCGTTTCCAGTTCGCGCATATCGCTCTGGATCTCGCGCGACAGCTTTTCCAGTGCCTCGATATCGCTATCAGCCTTGGCGTCGGCCAGTGCCTCGTGCCATTCCATCTGCAACATCAGAAAGTCGGCAGGCATGCTGGTGTTGGTTTCTTCCTGCGTGTCCACGCCGGCGAGTGACAACAGATAGCGTGCGCGTGAAATGGGTTTTTTCAGCGTCTGATAGGCTTCATTGACACGGGTCGCCACCATCAGTGCGCGGCGGCGTTCCGCGTCCGGCGCGCTGGCAAAGCGGTCCGGGTGCACTTCTGCGGCGATGGCACGCCAGTTGCGCTCAAGCAAGGCCAGATCCAGCGCGAAGCGCTGTGGCAGGGCAAACAGCGCAAAGTAGTCCTGGGTAAAGTCGGAATTCATGGCAGTCCTGCAGGGGCGCAGGCCCCCTTTATGCGTGTATCCGGCCGTAGCCGGACTCACTGTCAGACATTAAAGCTTTCGCCGCAGCCGCACTCGTTCTTGACGTTGGGGTTGTTGAACTTGAAGCCTTCGTTCAGCCCTTCCTTGGCAAAATCAAGCTCGGTGCCGTCCAGATAGGCCAGGCTTTTGGCGTCGGTAAACACGGTTACGCCATCGCTATCGAAGGTAATGTCGTCTTCAGCTGGTACATCGACAAATTCGAGTTTGTAAGCCATGCCCGAGCAGCCGGAGGTCTTGACACCCAGACGGATGCCCAGACCCTTGCCGCGTTTGGCCATGAAGTTGCGGATATGATCGGCAGCGGCTTGAGTCAGGGTGATCGCCATGATGCCTCCTTATTGACCGTGTTTTTGCTTGTAGTCGCTGACGGCTGCCTTGATGGCGTCCTCGGCGAGTATCGAGCAGTGGATCTTGACCGGTGGCAGGGCCAGTTCTTCGGCGATTTCGGTATTCTTGATGGCCATTGCCTGATCCAGCGTCTTGCCCTTGACCCATTCGGTCACGAGGGAGGACGAGGCAATGGCCGAGCCGCAGCCATAGGTCTTGAATTTTGCGTCTTCGATCACGCCATCGGCGCCGACCTTGATCTGCAGCTTCATCACGTCGCCGCAAGCCGGAGCGCCGACCATGCCGGTGCCTACCGTGTCATCGCCTTTTTCAAAGGCGCCGACATTGCGCGGGTTTTCATAGTGGTCGAGGACTTTTTCGCTATAAGCCATGGTATTTCTCCTTGTTGCCGGTTCGGGCCGACGCTTGCCGGCCCGGGGCCTTCGATATCAGTGTGCCGCCCACTGGACGGTATTCAGGTCTACCCCGTCCTTGAACATTTCCCACAGCGGGGACAATTCGCGCAGTTTGCCGATTTTCTCTTTGAGCAGCTTGATTGCGTAGTCGATTTCTTCTTCGGTGGTAAAGCGGCCGATGGTGAAGCGGATGGAACTGTGTGCCATCTCGTCATTGCGTCCCAGTGCACGCAGCACATAGGATGGCTCCAGCGAAGCCGAGGTGCAGGCCGAACCGGAGGATACGGCCAGATCCTTGATCGCCATGATCAGGCTTTCGCCTTCGACAAAATTGAAGCTGACATTGAGGTTGTGCGGCACGCGCTGCTCGACGTCGCCATTGATATACACCTCTTCCATATCCTGAATGCCATGCCACAGGCGGTCGCGCAGCATGCGGATGCGTTCGTTTTCGGCGTGCATGTCCATGCGGGCAATACGGAAAGCCTCGCCCATGCCGGCGATCTGATGTGTGGCCAGCGTACCGGAGCGGAAACCGCGCTCATGACCACCACCGTGCATCTGCGCTTCCAGACGGACGCGCGGCTTGCGCCGGATATACAATGCGCCTATGCCTTTCGGGCCGTAGGTTTTGTGGGCCGAGAAGCTCATCAGATCGACCTTGAGCTTGTCCAGATCGATATCGACCTTGCCGGTGGCTTGCGCCGCATCGACATGGAACAGGATGCCTTTTTCACGGCACAACTCACCAATGGCGGGGATGTCCTGAATCACACCGATTTCGTTGTTGACGAACATGACCGACACCAAAATGGTGTCCGGACGGATCGCAGCCTTGAGCGCTTCCAGATCGATCAGGCCGTTTTCCAGTACATTGAGGTAAGTGACCTCGAAGCCCTGACGCTCCAGTTCGCGCATGGTGTCGAGGATGGCCTTGTGCTCGGTCTTGACCGTAATCAGGTGTTTGCCCTTGGTCTTGTAAAACTGGGCCGCGCCCTTGAGGGCCAGATTGTTGGACTCGGTTGCGCCCGAGGTCCAGACGATTTCCTTGGCGTCACAACCCACCAGCTTGGCCACTTCGACGCGCGCGTTCTCTACCGCGGCTTCGGCATCCCAGCCAAAAGGATGGCTGCGCGAAGCGGGGTTGCCGAATTTTTCGGTCAGGTAGGGAATCATCACCTCGGCCACACGCGGGTCAATCGGCGTGGTGGCAGAGTAGTCGAGGTAAATGGGAAGCTTGAGCTGGCTCATGTTTGAATTCTCCGAATGGGTGCCGGCGCTTAAAAGGCGCTGGGTGTGGCCTCGGCATGCGCCCTGTGCTTTGGCGACTCGCGTTGGTCCTGCATTACATTGACTTCCTTGGCGCGCTGCTTGTCGACCAGACTGCCCAGGCTGATTTTGGACAGATAGTCGTACAAGGTGGCGTTCAGTTCGGTCCATAAATCGTGCGTCATGCAGCGCTGGCTGCCACGACAATTTTCCTTGCCGCCACACTGGGTGGCATCGACCGGTTCATCCACTGCCGCGATGATTTGGGAAACCGAAATCGTCTCAGCCTCACGCGCCAGTGTGTAGCCTCCGCCCGGTCCGCGCGTGCTTTCAACCAGCTCCGAGCGTCTGAGCTTGCCGAACAATTGTTCCAGATACGACAGGGAAATGCCTTGGCGCTCGCTGATGCCGGCCAGCGTGACCGGCCCGCCGGCTTCGCGCATGGCGAGGTCGAGCATGGCGGTGACGGCGAAGCGTCCTTTGGTAGTCAGGCGCATGGTGTAGTGTTCTCCCTGTCTTTGCTGCTTTTATATTGTTTCGCAATCCGTAGCGGATTATGTCTATACCTGAGTGTTTTGGTCAAGTATTGGTTGCGAAATTTTTTATGCTTGCTGTATAAGGCAGGAGAGACTGGAGAGCCGATAATTTTACTAGGAATTATGCTGTTCCGGGAGGGTTTTATTGCTGTTTATTGCAAGGCGTGGTGTATTATCAGCCAGATAATACTTGTGTATAACATTGATAAAAGGCGGGTGTTGTTGTGCCGGCCATGGAGCTTCTTGCATGAACAAGGTTGTGATCAGCGGGACCGGTCTGTTTACTCCGCCCAATGCCGTCAGTAATGAGCAGCTAGTGGCCGCATTCAATAGCTATGTACAGGCCTTCAACGCAGAAAATCAGGCTGCAATTGCCGAAGGTCGCGTGGCTGCGCTGGCTGAGTCTAGCGCCGAGTTCATTATCAAGGCTTCCGGCATTCACCAGCGCTACCTGATGGATGCAAACGGGGTGCTCGATCCCCAGCGTATGACGCCCCATTTACCCGAGCGCAGCAATGACGAGGTGTCTGTCCAGGCCGAGATGGCGGTGGCTGCCGCGCGCGAGGCGCTGGCGAATGCAGGCAAAACGGCCGCCGATATCGATATGGTGATAGTGGCCTGTTCCAATATGCAGCGCGCTTACCCGGCCATGGCTATCGAGGTGCAGCAGGCTTTGGGGATAGCCGGCTACGGCTACGACATGAATGTGGCCTGCTCGTCGGCGACTTTCGGCATTCAGGCCGCAGTCAATGCCATCGCAACCGGCTCTGCGCGCGCCGTATTGATGGTGAACCCGGAAATCTGTTCGGCCCACCTGAATTTCCGCGATCGTGACAGCCATTTCATCTTTGGTGATGCTGCGACGGCCGTGGTGCTGGAGCGTGCAGATCTGGCCACTTCGGCCCAGCGCTTCGAAATTCTGGGCTGCAAGCTGGCGACCCAGTTCTCCAACAATATCCGCAATAACGCGGGTTTCCTCAATCGCTGCGACGAGGCCGGCATTGGTGCGCCGGACAAGCTGTTTGTGCAGCAGGGGCGCAAGGTGTTCAAGGAAGTGTGCCCTATGGTGGGCGAGCATATCGTGTCCCATCTGGCCAGCCTTGCTATCGCGCCGGAATCGGTACGCCGTTTCTGGCTGCATCAGGCCAATCTGGCGATGAACCAGCTGATTTCACGCCGCGTGCTGGGGCGCGAGGCCACGCTGGACGAGGCGCCGGTGATTCTGGACCGCTATGCCAACACCAGTTCGGCCGGTTCGGTGATCGCTTTTCATCTTTACAACGCCGATATGGCCGCGGGCGAGATTGGCGTGCTGTCTTCCTTTGGCGCCGGTTACTCGGTCGGTAGTGTGGTACTGCGTAAAATCTGACGCAACCAAGGGTATACAAAATACATTTAATGTGAAGTATTTTGTTGCAAATGACATGATTGTTGCTTAGTGTTCTTCTCTATGTGCCCGGCGTGTGCGCCGGGTACTTTCCATACACGGGAATCATGAGGAGAAACCATGAAGACAATGACACGTGTTTTGCTCGCCGCCGGCCTGATCGCCGGCGCCCAGTTGGCCCATGCTGCTGGTGGCACGCTGATCTACTGCTCCGAAGCCAGTCCTGAAGGCTTCGACAATGCCCAATATACCGGCGGCAACAGCTTCGATGCTTCCGGTCATCCGCTTTACAACCGTCTGGTCGAATTCGAACAGGGCTCGACCAAGCTGCAGCCGGGTCTGGCCGAAAGTTGGACCGTCTCGCCTGATGGCAAGGTCTACACCTTCAAGCTCAGAAAAGGCGTCAAGTTCCACACCACCGAGAACTTCAAGCCAACGCGCGACTTTAACGCCGACGATGTGGTGCTGAGTTTCGACCGCATGGTCAACAAGAACAACGCCTTCCGTAAAGCCTATCCGGTCGAGTTCCCGTATGCTTCCGACACTGGCCTAGACGCCAATATCGTCTCGGTCGAGAAGGTAGACCCGACAACGGTGCGCTTCACGCTGAAAGAGCCGGATGCCGATCTGCTGGCCAAGATCGCCATGCCGTTTGCGTCGGTACTGTCGGCAGAGTATGTGGGCCAGCTGATGGCGGCGGGCAAGGCTGGCGACATCAACCAGAAGCCGGTCGGTACCGGTCCTTTCGTGCTTAAGCGTTACCAGAAAGACGCGCAGATCCGCTACGCCGCCAATAAGGACTACTGGAAGAAGGGCGCGGTCAAAGTCGACAATCTGGTGTATGCCATCACGACCGACCCGTCGGTGCGCTACCAGAAGATGAAGGCCGGCGAGTGCCAGATCATGTCCTACCCCAAGCCGACCGATCTGGCCGGCATGAAGGCGGATCCCAAGCTCAAAATGACGACTTCGCAGGGCTTCAATATCGGCTATCTGTCGTACAACGTCGAAAAGCCGCAGCTGAAGAATCCGGCAGTGCGCAAAGCGCTGGATATGGCGATCAACCGCAAGGCGATTATCGATGCGGTATACCAAGGCCAGGGCATTGAAGCATCCAATCCGATTCCGCCTACCCTGTGGTCGTATAACAAGTCGCTGAAAAATCCTGCATTTGATCCGGCCAAGGCCAAGGCGGCACTGGCCAAGGCCGGCTACCCTAACGGCTTCGAGATCACCTTGTGGGCGATGCCGGTACAGCGCCCGTACAACCCGAACGCCAAGCTGATGGCCGAGATGATCCAGGCTGACTGGGCCAAGATTGGCGTCAAAGCCAAGATCCAGAGCTACGAGTGGGGCGAATACCTCAAGCGTATGAAAAATGGCGAGCACGACACCGGCCTGATCGGCTGGACCGGTGACTATGCCTCGCCGGACAACGTCCTTGGCGTGTTGTTGACTTGCGAAGCGGTTGGCGGCTCCAACTACGCACGTTATTGCAGCAAGGAGTTCGACCAGTTGGTACTGGCGGCGCGCAAGTCGACCAATCTGGCTGAGCGCACCAAGCTGTATGCCAAGGCGCAGGAAGTGTTCAAGCGCGATATGCCATGGTCGACCATCGCCCATTCGACCGTCAACCAGCCGATGCGCAAGGAGGTGAACGGCTTCAAGATCAGCCCGTTCGGTGACTACACCTTCCAGAACGTCAGCGTGAAATAAGCCTGGCTCCAGGGTGTAAGCGCCCTTGAGTTGCCCAGCCCCCTGCATGATTTGCCGGGGGCTGTTTTTTTATGGATCAACAATCATTCGCAATGAATATGCTGATAATAATCAAGTGCTTATTTTTAATGGCATTAAATTGCTTGTTTTTAATTTCGTTTGACATATTTTTGGTATTATCCCTGTTTAGCCACTTGTCAATTTCATTGTTATTAAATAATGTATTTTGAATGCAGCGCGTGTACTCAGACTGCAGCCATCCCATCCAAAAGAGAAGTGGAATTGATAATGAAAAAAACCAGGAAATTACTGATCGCAGCCGGCTTGCTGGCCAGCGCTGCAGCCAGTCAGGCCGCCGGAACACTGATCTATTGCTCGGAAAGCAGCCCGAGTGGTTTTGATCCTGCGCAGTATTTGTCGGGCGCCGATTTCGATGCCTCGGCCGAAACCGTTTTCAACCGTCTGGTCGAGTTCGAGCGTGGCAGCACCAAGGTGATTCCGGGTCTGGCCGAGTCGTGGACTATTTCCCCGGATAACAAGATCTATACCTTCAAGCTGCGCCGTGGCGTGAAGTTCCACAGCAACGAGTCCTTCAAGCCGGCGCGCGACTTTAACGCCGACGACGTGCTGTTTACTTTCCAGCGCATGCTCGACAAGAACCATCCGTTCCGCAAGGCTTATCCGACCGAGTTCCCTTACTTCACCGACATGGGACTGGACGGCAATATCAGCAAAGTCGAGAAGCTCGACCCGCAGACCGTGCGCTTCACGCTGAAGAATGTTGATGCGGCTTTCATCCAGAACCTGGCGATGAGCTTTGCCTCTATCCAGTCTGCCGAATACGCCGGCCAGTTGCTCAAATCAGGCAAGGCGTCCGATCTTAACCAGAAGCCTATCGGTACCGGCCCGTTTGTGTTCAAGCGCTACCAGAAGGATGCGCAGATCCGCTACGCCGGCAACAAGCAATACTGGAAGCCGGCCGACGTCAAACTGGACAATCTGGTGTTCGCCATCGTGACCGACCCGTCGGTGCGGGCTCAGAAACTCAAAAAAGGCGAGTGCCAGGTGACGGTTTATCCGCGTCCGGCCGATTTGCCATCGATCAAGGCCGACCCGAAAATCGCCGTCATTTCCAAGCCGGGCTTTAACCTGGGTTATGTGGCTTACAACGTGAAAAAGCCGCAACTGGCCAAGCTGGAAGTCCGCCAGGCGCTGGATATGGCCATCAACAAGGATGCCATCTTGCAGGCTGTGTATCAGGGGGCGGGGCAAAAAGCCGACAATGCATTGCCACCGACGCAGTGGTCTTATAACAAGGCAATCAAGTCCAGTGCTTACGATCCGGCCAAGGCCAAGGCTTTGCTTGCCAAGGCAGGCTACCCGAGTGGCTTCGAGATGACCTTGTGGGCGATGCCGGTACAGCGTCCGTATAACCCCAATGCCAAGCTGATGGCGGAGATGATGCAGGCGGATTACGCCAAGATCGGCGTCAAGGCCAAGATCGTCACTTATGAGTGGGGCGAGTATATGAAGCGCGCCATGAAGGGCGAGCATGATGCAATCCTGATCGGCTGGACCGGCGACAATGGGGATCCGGATAACTGGATGAACAATCTGTATGGTTGCGACTCGGTGTCCGGCAGCAATTACTCCAAGTGGTGCTACAAGCCGTTTGATGATCTGGTGCAAAAGGCCAAGGTCACTACCAATGTCGCCGAGCGCAGCAAGCTGTACGCCAAGGCACAGGAGATTCTCAAGTCGCAAGTACCGATCACGCCGATTGCTCACTCGACGATCAATCAGCCGGTACGCAAGAATGTAGAAAGCTTCAAGGTGAGTCCGTTTGGCCTGAATGCCTTCTATGGCGTGGGTGTGAAGTAATCATCGCGTTTAAATCCCTGCCGGCAGTCGCGGCAGGGCGCAGCCTGATGGATGGTGCCTGTTAAGAGCAACACCTTCAGGCTGCGGTTTTATGGCCAGCTTGATCTGGCCATTTTAAAGTGCCTGGGCTTAGGCCCTGGCGTTGGGGGCTGACAACGATGCCGGTATGCCGGACATCGGGAGTGGAAAAACGATGTTTACCTTCATTTTGCGCCGTCTGGGTCTGTTGATTCCGACCTTTTTCGGCATTACCTTGCTGACCTTCGGCCTGATACGCATGATCCCTGGCGATCCGGTCGAGGTCATGATGGGCGAGCGCTCGCTCGACCCGCAGATGCACGCCGAGGCACTGCACCGTCTGGGGCTGGACAAACCCTTGTATGCCCAGTATTTCGACTACCTAGCCAATCTGTTTCAGGGCAATCTGGGTGAGTCGCTGGTCACGCGCGAAAGCGTCTGGACCGAGTTCACCACGCTGTTCCCGGCCACGCTGGAGCTGGCGTTGTGCGCCATGTTGTTTGCCTGTGTGCTGGGCCTGCTGGCCGGCGTGCTGGCGGCAATCAAGCGCGGTTCGCTGTTTGACCATGGCGTGATGGGGCTGGCGCTGACCGGTTTTTCCATGCCGATTTTCTGGTGGGGCCTGGTGCTGATCATGTTCTTCTCGGTGACTCTGGGCTGGACGCCGGTGTCGGGCAGGCTGGACCTGATGTTCGATATTCCGCCGGATACCGGCTTTATGTTGATCGATGCCTGGCGCGCCGAGGCGATGGATCCCGAGTACAACGCCGGTGCCTTTAAAGATGCGGTGATGCATCTGATTCTGCCATCCATCGTGCTGGGAACCATCCCGCTGGCGGTGATTGCGCGTATGACGCGCTCGTCGATGCTGGAAGTGATGCAGGAAGACTATGTGCGCACCGCGCGCGCCAAGGGCTTGTCGCCGGCTCGGGTGATTTTTGTGCATACCCTCAGGAATGCGCTGATTCCGGTACTGACCGTGATGGGCCTGCAAGTCGGCGTACTGATGGGCGGAGCCGTGCTGACCGAGACCATTTTTTCCTGGCCGGGCATCGGCAAATGGCTGATCGATGCCATCGGCCGCCGTGATTACCCCATCGTCCAGAACGGCATCCTGATCGTTGCCACGCTGGTGATTCTGACCAACTTTGTCGTCGACATCCTGTACGGTATCGCCAACCCGCGCATCCGTCATGCCAAGTAAGGAAGCTGCCATGAGTCAAAACAACAGCACCATCCTGCCGGCCGCCGACGAGCCGGTGCAGCACTACCCCAGTCCCTTGCGCGAGTTCTGGCAGGGTTTTGCCTTCAACAAGGGCGCCGTTGCCGGCCTTGCTTTTATGGTGGTGGTTTTTCTGGCTGCCATTTTTGCGCCATGGGTCGCACCTTATAGCCCGATCGAGCAATTTCGCGACCATCTGCTGACGCCGCCGGCCTGGAGCGAGGGTGGCAGCATGGCTTACCTGTTCGGTACCGACGAGCTGGGCCGCGACATCCTGTCGCGGCTGGTGCACGGCGCGCGCATGTCGCTGTTTATCGGTGTGGTATCGGTGCTGGCGTCGCTGGTTCCCGGTGTGATTCTGGGTCTGGTGGCCGCTTTCTCCCCCAAGGTGCTGGGGCCGGCCATTATGCGCCTGATGGATGTGATGATGGCGTTGCCTGCCTTGCTGCTGGCGGTGGCTATTGTTGCCATTCTGGGGCCGGGCCTGATCAACACCATTATCGCCATCGCGGTGGTGGCATTGCCGGGCTATGTGCGCCTGACCCGCGCTTCGGCCTTGACCGAGCTTAACCGCGACTATGTCACAGCCAGCCGTGTGGCCGGTGCCGGCAAGTTGCGTCTGATGTTCGTGACCGTACTGCCCAACTGCATGGCACCCTTGATCGTGCATGCGACCATGAGCTTTTCTTCGGCCATCCTCGAAGCTGCGGCACTGGGCTTCCTCGGCCTTGGCGTGCAGCCGCCGACACCGGAGTGGGGCACCATGCTTGCCTCGGCGCGCGACTATATCGAGCGCGCATGGTGGGTGGTGACGATGCCGGGCCTGACCATTCTGTTCTCGGTGCTGGCGATCAACCTGATGGGTGACGGGCTGCGTGATGCGCTTGACCCTAAACTCAAACGTGCAGCCTAAGGAGAGCGTGATGAGTCTGTTGGAAATCAAGAACCTCTCTGTGCAGTTTGGCAGCAAGGACAAGCCGTTTAATGCGGTTGAAGGGCTGGATCTGTCAGTTGCCGCCGGTGAAATTGTCGGTATTGTCGGCGAGTCCGGCTCGGGCAAGTCGGTGACCATGATGGCGATGATGGGGCTGCTGGAAGGGCAGGGCCGCATCGTGGCCGACACGCTGCGCTTTGACGGCAAGGACTTGCTCACCATCAGCGCGCGCGAGCGCCGCAAGATTGTCGGCAAGGATATTGCCATGATCTTTCAGGACCCGATGACTTCGCTGAACCCCAGCTACACCGTCGGCTACCAGATCATGGAAGTGCTGAAGGTGCATCAGGGTTTGCGCGGCGCGGCGCTGAAGGCACGCGCACTGGAACTGATGGAAATGGTGGAAATTCCGGCGGCGGCCTCGCGGCTGGATGCCTACCCGCACCAGCTCTCCGGCGGGATGAGCCAGCGTGTGGTCATCGCGATGGCGATCGCGTGCAAGCCCAAGCTGTTGATTGCCGACGAGCCGACCACGGCGCTGGATGTGACCATTCAGGCGCAGATCATGGAGTTGCTGGTGTCTTTGCAGCAAAGCCAGAATATGGCGCTGATCATGATTACCCATGATCTGGCGGTGATTGCCGAGGTCGCGCACCGCGTGGCGGTGATGTACGCCGGGCAAGTTGCCGAGCTTGGGCAAGTGCCCGGCATCTTCCGTACGCCGGTTCACCCCTATACCGAGGCTTTGCTTGCCTCCATCCCCGAGCACAGCCAGGGTGCGGCGCGTCTGAATACCTTGCCAGGCATTGTGCCGGGCCAGTATGACCGCCCAAGTGGTTGCCTGTTGTCGCCGCGCTGCCCGTATGTTGCCGAGCGCTGCCGCAGCGAGCGCCCGGGTCTGACTGCGATCGAAAACAGCGTGGTGCGCTGTCACTTCCCCCTGCTAGCCAAGGAGGCTGCCTTATGAGCACGGTACTGAGTGCGCGCGAGTTGACCCGCCATTACACGGTGTCGCAAGGCTTTCTCAAGCCGCAGGCGGTGGTCAAGGCGCTAAATGGTATTTCGTTTGATCTGTCTGCCGGCAAGACGCTGGCGGTGGTGGGCGAGTCCGGTTGCGGCAAGTCGACGCTAGCGCGTGCCTTGACCCTGATCGAGGAGCCGACTGCCGGTGCGCTGGTGCTGGATGGCGTGGATGTCGCCTCGGGTAGCAAGAGCGATATCAAGGCTATGCGCAGCAAGGTGCAGATGGTGTTCCAGAATCCGTATGCCTCGCTCAATCCGCGGCAGAAAATTGGCGCCCAGTTGTCCGAGCCCTTGCTGATCAATACCAATATGACGGCTGCCGAGCGCGAGGCGCGGGTCAAGGAGATGATGAGCATCGTCGGCCTGCGTCCCGAGCATTACTACCGCTATCCGCATATGTTCTCCGGTGGCCAGCGCCAGCGTATCGCCATCGCGCGTGCGATGATGCTCAAGCCCAAGATCGTGGTGGCGGACGAGCCGACTTCGGCGCTGGATGTCTCCATTCAGGCGCAGGTGCTGAACCTGTTTATGGATTTGCAGCAGGAGCTGGGCACGGCCTATGTCTTCGTGTCGCACAACCTGTCGGTGGTGGAGCATGTGGCCGACGATGTGATGGTGATGTATCTGGGGCGGGCGGTGGAGGTGGGGAGCAAACAGGCGCTGTACGCGACCCCCTTGCATCCTTATACCAAGGCCTTGTTGTCGGCGACGCCGTCCATCCATCCGGAGGACCGCAAGATCAAGATCAAGATCCATGGCGAGTTGCCCAGCCCGCTGAATCCGCCGTCGGGCTGTGCCTTTCATAAGCGCTGCCCGTTTGCCGAAACGCGCTGTTCGGCAGAAGAGCCGCTGCTGCGTGAAGTCGGCGGGCATCAGGTGGCGTGCCACCGTGCCGAGGAGATTAATTAAACCGCAGTGTGGTTTATTGTCGACGCAAGCCCCGCCTAAAGCGGGGTTTTTTTGCGTTGCAGCAGAAATCCTTGTCCCTCCGGCCGCTGCACGCTACAGTTAGCCATCTATTTATGCCCTCTATAAAAGGATTGAGCCGTTGAAACGAGCCGTCTACGCAGGAAGCTTCGACCCGGTGACCAATGGGCACTTATGGATGATACGCGAGGCCGTGGAGCTGTTTGACGAAGTGGTGGTGGCGATCGGGGTCAACCCGGAAAAGCACTGTACCTTCAGCGTGGAAGAGCGTGCCGAAATGCTGCGCGAAGTGACGCAGGGTCTGGGCAAGATGCGGGTGGAGGTATTCGAGAACCAGTTTCTGGTCAATTACGCCCAAAGCGTAGGGGCCAACTATATTGTGCGCGGCATCCGCACCGCCAGTGACTATGAGTATGAGCGCACCATGCGCTATATCAATTCCGATCTGCATCCGGATATCACCACCGTTTTTCTATTGCCGCCGCGCGAGTATGCCGAGGTGTCATCGACCATGGTCAAAGGCCTGGTGGGACCCAATGGCTGGGAGAAGGTGATACGCCAATATGTGGCAGAGTCGGTATATCGCAAACTGGTGGCCTTATACGGGACAGAAGGCTGATTTTGCCTTGCACCATAGTCATGACGGGCCTGCTGTTTAAATAGCAGGCCCGATTTTTTTGCCTTGTCCGGCTGTCTTGCCGGCGCTGCCATTGGCTGGCTGGCGGGAGTTTGGCAGCAAGCTGCGCTATACTGGCGCGTTTTGTATACACCAAGGGAGACGAAAATGGTCGACATCACGCCTTTTGCCAACCGTCTTGCCAAGAATTTCAAGCATCTTGCCAAGTGGGCCAAACGCCAGCCAACCGAGGCCTGGCGCGTCTACGACAAGGATATTCCGCAGTTTCCCTTTGCCGTCGATATCTACGGCACGCGCGTGCATCTGCAGGAGTACGACACCGGCTGGCAGATGGAAGATACCGAATATCACGCATGGATTGCTGCGGTACTGGACACCATCGCCAGTGTGACCGGCTGTGCGCGCGACGGCATTTCGCTTAAGACCCGCCGCCGCCAGAAGGGGCTGGACCAATACGAAAAAGTCGGCCAGTTCGGCAATAACTTTGTGGTGACCGAGCAGGGCGAAAAATTCTGGGTCAACCTGGATGATTACCTCGATACCGGCCTGTTTCTCGATCATCGCAACACGCGGCGCCGGGTGCGCGATGAAGCCGCCGGCAAGCGCTTTTTGAACCTGTTCGCCTATACCGGTAGTTTCACCGTCTATGCGGCAGCGGGCGGCGCGGTGGCATCGGAAACGGTGGATTTGTCCAATACCTATCAGGACTGGTCGCGTCGCAACTTCATTCTTAACGGTCTGGATCTGGAGCAGCATCAGCTGGTGCGCGACGATGTATTCCAGTATCTGGAGGATGCGGCTTATCACGGCAAGGCTTTTGATCTGATCGTGATGGATCCGCCCAGCTTTTCCAATTCGAAAAAAATGATGGAAGTGCTGGATGTGCAGCGTGATCAGGCGCGTCTGGTGGATGGTGCCATGCGTTTGCTGAAGCCGGACGGAGTGCTGTACTTCTCCAATAATCTGCGCAGCTTTACGCTGGATGCGGCATTGGCTGCACGCTACCGGATACGTGATATCAGCGCGTCTTCGGTGCCGGAAGATTTTCGCAACAAAAAAATACACCAATGCTGGCAAGTCCGGCATCAGGAGGCCTGAACGACTCACACGCGCATGGCGCGTGTTTAAAAAAAGGGAGATTTAATGATCCAACTCGATTTTTACGGCACGCTGGTGGCGGCATCGCTGGTGCTGCTGATCGGTCGCATGGTGGTCGCACGCACTTCGCTGCTGCGTACCTTCAACATTCCCGAGCCGGTGGTCGGCGGCCTGCTGGTCGCCATTATCCTGCTGGTCTTGCGTCAGAGCATGGGGGTGCAGGTCCAATTTGACCTCGCCATGCAGACGCCGTTGATGCTGGCCTTCTTTGCCTCCATCGGCCTGTCGGCCGATTTTGCACGGCTAAAAACCGGCGGCAAGATGGTCGGACGCTTCTTGCTGATTGTGGCTGGCCTGCTGGTCGTGCAGAACACGCTGGGCATTTCGCTGGCCATGCTGATGGGGCTGGACCCGCTGATGGGCTTGCTGGCCGGCTCGATCACATTGTCGGGCGGTCACGGCACCGGTGCCGCGTGGAGTGCGGTGTTCCAGAACAAGCACGGACTGGCATCGGCAACCGAGCTGGCCGTCGCCACGGCGACTTTCGGTCTGGTGCTGGGCGGCCTGATCGGCGGTCCGGTGGCCAATCTGTTGATGCGCAAGGTCAAGGCGCCGGGCGCCGAGCACAATGCCGACGACGAGCCGCAGGGCTTCGAGCAGCCCGATCATGTGCGCCTGATCACCCAGTTCAGTTTCATCGAGACGCTGGCTTTGATCGCGGTCAGCCTGTTGGGCGGCACCGCCCTCGGCGCGCTGATCAAGGGTACGCCATTCGAGTTGCCGACCTTTGTCTGCGTGCTGTTTATCGGTGTCATCCTGCGTAACGGGCTGGAGATGATGGGTGTGCACAAGGTATTCGAGCGCGAAGTGTCGCTGGTCGGTAACGTCAGTCTGTCGCTGTTCCTGGCCATGGCACTGATGTCGCTGAAACTGTGGGACCTGGCCGCACTGGCGCTGCCTATCTTTGTGCTGCTGATCGCCCAGGCAACCGCCATGGGCCTGTATGCCTACTTTATTACCTTCCGCATGATGGGTAAAAACTACGATGCGGTGGTGCTGGCCGCCGGTCATTGCGGTTTTGGTCTGGGGGCTACCCCCACGGCGATTGCCAATATGCAGGCGGTCACCCAGCGTTTCGGCCCATCGCATCTGGCCTTCCTGGTAGTGCCTATGGTGGGGGCCTTCTTTATCGATATCATCAACGCCATCACCATCAAGCTATTCCTCGCTCTGCCTTTTGTCGGCGCCTGATAGCTGCGTTTTATCGTTTTGATCGGCAAATACAATCCGCAGTCGCCCTTGTGGCGCTGCGGATTGTGCCCATCTGTGATGCCATCGGGGCAGCTGCCTATGGCTGCCCTCCATGCTAAAGGGAGACCAGGATGGCTTATCTCAATATTACTGCCGACACCTTCAACGATACCGTGACGCCCGAGGGCATCGTGATCCTCGATTTTTGGGCGCCTTGGTGCGGTCCGTGCAAACAGTTTGGTCCGGTATTCGAAGCGGCTGCGGATAAGCATCCGGAGATCGTATTCGGCAAAATCGATACCGAAAGCGAGCAGGAACTGGCCGGGCACTTCAATATCCGTTCCATTCCGACGCTGATGGTGATGCGCGACGGCATTATGGTCTTCAATCAGGCCGGCGCCATGCGGGCTCCTCAGTTCGACGAGCTGATTCAGGCGGTCAAGGATCTGGACATGGACAAGGTGCGTGCCGAAGTCGCCGCCGAGCAGGTAGCCCAGGGTTAAATTGGCTGCTTGGCTATAAATAGCGCCTGCCGTTTGAAATGGCAGGCGCTTTTTTGTGGCCATGTCTTCATAGGGGCAGTGTCCTGTTTATTGCCGGAACAGTAGCACCTTGTCTTGTGGCATTGCATGCCGATAGGCACAATCCCGCCTTTCTCCTATTCATGCAGCCGGCGTGGTGGATGCCATGCCTGTTGCGGCTTAAATCATCATGAAATCAAGATTACTGCTCGGCCTTCCCCTGCTCTGGCTTGCGGCCTGCTCCAGTGTGACGCCGCCATCCACGTCTACCGGCTCCATTCCCGCGCAGGGCAATGTGCGTTACGAAGCGGCATCACTCGCCGCCGTGCCCGGCTGGAACGATGCCGCCTTGACGCGCTCGCTGGAAGCCTTGCGCACCAGTTGCCGTGTATTGCAGAAAAAAGCGGGCTGGGGCGAGGCCTGCAGTCGGGCGCAGACGCTGGACGAGACCGACACCGCTGCCGTACGGCGTTATTTCGAACAGGATTTCTCCGCCTGGCGCATTTTGGACGGCAGCGCCGGCGAGGGGCTGATTACCGGTTATTACGAACCCCTGTTAAATGGCTCGCGTAGCCAGAGCGCCCGCACGCCTTATCCGGTCTACGGTGTGCCGCCGGACTTGGTGGTGGTTGATGTGACGCCGGCGCAGCGTAGCCGCACGACCTTGAGCTTGCGTAAAGCGGGCAGCAACCGCCTGCAGGTGGTGGAGGGCGGGGGCGAACTGGTGGCGAAACTGTCCGAGTTTGCCATTGATAGCCGTACCAGCCGCCTCAAAGGGCGTATCGAAGGCAATCAGTTCCGCCCTTATTACGCGCGTGGCGAGATCAGTGCCGGCAAGGGTGTGGCTGGCAGCCAGATTCTGGCCTGGGTAGAAAACCCGGTGGAGCTGTTTTTCCTGCAGATTCAAGGCTCCGGCCGTATCCAGCTGGAAGATGGCAGCATGCTGCGCGTGGGCTACGCCGAGCAGAATGGCTACCCCTATGTCTCGATCGGCCGTCATCTGGTCGATCAGGGCGAGCTGACCATGGCCAATGCCTCCATGCAGGGCATACAGGACTGGATTAAAAAAAATCCGGATCGCATGAATGAGCTATTCAATGTGAACCCGAGTTATGTATTCTTCCGGGTGTTGGGCAGCGCTGATGGCGGCCCGCTGGGTGCTTTGGGTGTACCTTTGACCGATGGTTACAGTATTGCGGTCGATCCGCGCTTTATTCCTTTGGGCTCGCCGGTCTTCCTGAGTACTACCTGGCCTCTGTCCGAGCAGCCGCTAAAGCGCGTGATGCTGGCGCAGGACACCGGCGGGGCGATTCGCGGGGCAATCCGCGCCGACTTTTTCTGGGGCTTCGGCACCGAAGCGGGTATGTACGCCGGGCGGATGAAACAAAAAGGCAGCTTGTGGCTATTGCTGCCCAAGGGCGTGGCGCCACCGGCGTCGGCCACTTAATTAAGAAGAGGGATGGAATGCGCATTGACCGACGAGTCTGTTTGCTGGCCTTGCTGTTATTGGGCGCTTGTGGCGAAAAAGGCGTGGAGACCCCAAGCAAGCAGGCCGCTTCGGCACCGGGTGTTATTCGTGCGCTAAGCCCGGGCGATGTGCTGCGGGTTGCGAACGGGACGGTGCGCGATACGCTGCCGGTCACGGCGACCCTGACGGCGCTTAATTTCAGCGAAATGGCTGCCGAGGTCGACGGGCGGGTGCGCGAAGTGCGGGTGCGCGAAGGCGAGCAGGTTAAGGCCGGTCAGGTGCTGGCAGTACTGGATAGCGAAAGTCTGGGCGAGTCGGTCAAGGAGCAGCAGGCACAACTGGATAATCAAAAGGCCAGGCTGGCGCTGGCGCGTATCAAACTGAACAAGCAGCGCGAGCTGTTTGCTCAAGGATTTATCTCCAAGCTGGCGATAGATGAGCTGGAAAGTGATTACCGGATACGCGAGGGGGAGCTTAAGGCGCAGGCGGCACAATTGGCGCGTGCGGCGCGCAGTCTGGCCGATACCCGCTTGCATGCCCCGATCTCCGGTGTGCTGTACCAGCGCAAGATCAACGCCGGCGATATGGTGGCGCGCAACCAGAAGGTGCTGGCGGTGGCCGATCTGTCTGTGCTGGAGGCCGTGGCCAGCGTGCCTTCGCGCCTGATTGCCAAGGTCAGGCCCGGTCAAAGCGTGCTTTTGCAGCTGGAAGGTGGGAGGGAGGCGGTGACAGGCGAGGTGGTGCGCATTAATCCGGTGGCCAATGCCGGTACCCGCAGTTTCAATGTGTATGTCCGTGTCGCCAATCCTCAGGGGCTACTAAAGGCCGGGCAGTTTGCCAAGGGCGGAATCGTGCTGGCGCAGGAAACTACGCTGGTAAGCCTGCCGCTAGGGGCGCTACGCGAGCGGGAAACCCGGCCCTGGGTGATGCTGGTCAGCAAGGGGAAGCTTGTGCGACGCAATGTCGAGGTCAAGCTGCTGTCCATGGCCGAGCGTCAGGTCGCCGTTGCCGGGGTTCAGCCGGGTGAAGTTGTATTGAGTTCGGCGCTGGCCGGCTTGAATGCAGGCGACGCTGTCAAACTCACTCCTACCCCTTAAGGCGCCCTGCCATGTGGCTCACCCGCGTTAGCGTCAACAATCCTTATTTTGCCGCCGTTCTGATGATTGCCTTGACGGTGCTGGGCCTGTTTGCCTGGCAGCGTCTGGCGGTGGAAGAGTTTCCCGATATCCGTTTTCCGGTGGCAGCCGTCACGACCAGTTATCCGGGCGCCTCGCCCGAGGTGGTGGAGAGTGAAGTCAGCCGTCCGCTGGAAGAGGCGATCAATACCATCGCCGGCATCAAGCATATCCGCTCCTATTCGATGCAGGGCATGTCTACGCTGGTGGTCGAGTTTGAGTTGTCGACCGACCCCAATCTGGCGACGCAGGAGGTGCGTGACCGCGTCTCCGGCGTGCAGGGCAGCTTCCGCCGTGAAATCCACACCCCGGCGGTGTCGCAGTTCAATCCCAATGATGAACCGCTGCTGAGTATTTCGTTCAATAGCAAGGACGTCAGCGCGCGCGAGCTGACCGGCTGGGTCGACAATACGCTGAAAAAGCGTTTGCAGACGGTGTCCGGTGTTGGTGAAGTCAAGGTGGTGGGCGGGGTGCGGCGCGAGATACGTATCGATGTCGACCCGTTGCAGCTGGAGGCGCTGGGTTTGTCCTTGCCCGAGGTGGCTGATGCCATTCGTGCCGCCAACCGCGACTACCCAGGCGGGCAGCTGACGCGCGGCAGCAGCGAGCTGAGCTTGCGCCTGGCCGGCAAGCTAAAAGGCGCCGATGACTTTGCCAGCCTGATTGTGGCGCGGCGTGACGGGGGCGATGTACGGCTGGCCGATGTGGCCGAGGTGCGGGACGGCGAAGCGGAAAAAACCAGCGTGGCACTGATCGATGGCGCGCCCGGGGTCGGGGTGGATGTGCGCGCTGCGCGTGGTGCCAATATCGTCGAAGTGGCCGATGGCGTGAAAAAAGTCTTGGCGGCGTTGAAAGGCGGTATGCCGGCAGGCACCCAGGTGACCATCAGCAGCGACAAGTCGCTGGACGTGAAAAATTCGCTCGCCGATGTGCAAAAGACCCTGTTCGAGGGCGCGGCGCTGACTGTGCTGATTGTGTTCCTGTTTCTGGGGAGTTGGCGCAGCACGGTGATTACCGGCCTGACGTTGCCCATTTCGCTGATAGGCACCATGTTTGCCATCTGGGCGCTGGGTTTTACCCTCAATCTGATGACGCTGATGGCACTGTCGCTGTCTATCGGCCTGTTGATAGATGACGCCATTGTGGTGCGCGAGAACATCGTGCGCCATGCTGCCATGGGCAAAAGTCACTTTCAGGCGGCGCTGGATGGCACCAACGAGATCGGTCTTGCCGTGCTGGCCACCACCCTGACCGTGGTGGCGGTCTTTTTGCCGGTGGGCTTTATGGAAGGGGTGATCGGCAAGTTTTTCCACCAGTTCGGTCTGACCGTGACGGTGGCGGTGCTGATTTCGATGCTGGTGAGTTTTACGCTGGACCCGATGCTGTCATCTATCTGGCACGACCCGCATCATCATGGCGACCAGCATAAGGGGCCGTTGGGCCGGATGCTGGACTGGTTCGAGTCTTCGCTTGACCGTCTGGCGGGGGCGTATGTGCGCTTGATCCGTCTGGCACTGGCCTGGCGCAAGAGCGTACTGCTGCTGGCACTATCCGCGCTGGTCGGCAGCTTTATGCTGGTACCTATCATAGGTGGCGAGTTTCTGCCGCGCGCCGACAAGGGCGAGTTTGTCGTGGTGTTGAAAACGGCGCCGGGGGCAACGCTGGCTTACACCGAGGGCAAGGCGCGCGAAGTCGAGACGCGTTTGCGCCATATTCCCGAGGTCAAGTCTATCGCTGTCAAGATTGCCGGCGGCCGCTTTGGTGCCGGCAAGACCGAGGCCAGGCTGACGGTGGATGTCGGCAACAAGGCCGGCCGCACGCGTTCGCTGGAGAGCCTCATGGATGCCGCACGTCTGGCGGCAGCCGGTGTGGCCGGCATCGAAGTGGATGCCGTTTCTGCCTCTGGCCAGCACGGCGGTGGCGGCAAACCGCTGAATGTGGGGGTGCGTGGCGGCAATATCGCCGAGCTGGAGGCCACGGCGGCGCAACTGGTGAAAAAAATCGCCGCCATTCCCGGTGTCAGTGATGTGCAGTCCAGTCTGGCCGAAGCCGACCCCGGTCTGCGCATCAGTCTGGAGCGTGATGCAGCGGCAGGGCTGGGGGTGGATCTTGCACGCGTAGGCGAAACGCTGTCGACCCTGCTGGCCGGCAGTACTGTCACCACCTGGGAGGCACCTGATGGTGAAAACTATGATGTGACCTTGCAGGTGCCGCAGCCGGAGCGCCAGCGCGAGCTTTTGGATGTGCTGAGTGTGGCCGGCAGTAATGATGCAGATGGTGCGCGCCAGATGGTGCCGCTGTCGGCGCTGACCCGTATCGAGCCGGAAAGCAGCCCGCGCCAGATAGAGCGGGTCGACATGCTGCGCGAGGTGGGCGTGAGCGCCAATATCAGCGGCCGTTCACCTGCGGCGGTGTTTGCCGATCTGGACAAGGTGCTGGCAGCTGGCAGCCTGCCGCCGGGCATCACCCTGTCGCAGCAGGGCGAGAAACAGGATATGCAGGAGTCGCTGTCCTATGCGGTGCAGGCGCTGGCGCTGGGGGTGATCTTTATTTACATGATTCTGGCGGCACAGTTTCGCAGCTTTACCCTGCCGGTCACCATCATGGTGTCCTTGCCGCTGGCCTTTGTCGGTGTCTTTGTCGCCTTATGGTTGTGGGGCTCGACGCTGAATATGTTCTCGGTGATCGGCATCGTGATGCTGATGGGGCTGGCGGCCAAAAATGGCATCTTGCTGGTCGATTTTATCGGCCAGTCGCGGCGCGAGGGCATGAGCCGGCTGGATGCCATCGTCGAAGCGGGCAGGGTGAGGCTGCGTCCGATTATGATGACCAGCCTGGCCATGATCTTCGGCATGCTGCCGCTGGCGCTGTCTAGCGGTGAAGGCTCGGAAACGCAGCGGCCGATGGCGCAGGCCATTATCGGCGGCATGGTGACTTCGACGCTGCTGACGCTGATCGTGGTGCCGGTGGTGTATACCTATCTGGACGGTTTGCGCACGCGCCTGCATCGTTTGCTGGCAGGCAAGCCCAAGGCTCAGGCGGATACTTAATACGCAACAATTGGCAACAGATAGTTTCTTGCTATTTTTGATAGCGCAAAGTATCTTTCTTGCATTATTCAGGCTTGGCAAGAAAGATCAACCATGAAAATGTTCTTGGGAAATAAGGGTGGCGTTGCGCTGGCAGGTGTATTGACGGCGCTGGTGCTGGCCGCGCCGGTACAGGCTGCCAGCCCGCAGCGTCTGGGTTCGTTTGCCGGTGCCATGAAGTATTGTGCCGACCGTTATGAAGAAAAAGAATGGAGCTACAAAAGAGCGCGTCAGCGCGTGGCACGCGAAGTCGATGATATGTCGCGGCGCGAGCGGCGCCGCGCTATCGAAGCGGGAGACCAGGCTTATCGCACCGGGCGCTTTATGGGAAAGCGCCTGAACCGCTATGAATGTCGCAGCCTGCTCAAACAAAGCGAATGGCGCCGTTTCTATCGTGATTGATTGTGGTGTCTTGATGTAAAAAAGCCGGCTCTGTGCCGGCTTTTGTGCGTCTGCTGGTGTTACATCTCTCGGCGCATAAACTCGCGCGGACGCAGGCCCATGGCGAACAGCAGGCCGAAGTAGGCGATGGCGCCGAGCAGTATATGGCCGCTCAGCCACAAGGCGCGTTGCCAGGCATGGCCATGCCAGTTGCCCGGCAGCCACTGCTCCAGCGCCAGCAGGACGGCCGCCATGGCAAGCGAGGCCAGTGTGACCTTTAGGGTAAAACCAGCCCAGCCAGCCTGCGGCTGATAGATGCCGCGCCGGATCAGCAAGATCAGCAAGGTGAGCGCATTGATGAGAGCCGCCAGGCCGATGGCCAGCGCGAGGCCTGCGTGTCGCAGCTCCCAGATAAAGGCCAGGTTCATTAGCTGGGTCATGCCCAGGGTAAAGATGCCGACCTTGACCGGGGTCTTGATGTCCTGGCGCGCGTAAAAGCCGGGTGCCAGCACCTTGATCAGGATCAGACCGGTCAGGCCGATCGAGTAGGCGATCAGCGCCTGTTGCGTCATCAGCGCGTCGTGTGCCGAGAATTTGCCGTACATGAACAAGGTGGCGATCAGCGGTTTGGACATTACCGCCAGGCCGATAGATGCCGGTAGCGCCAGCAAGAGCGACAGGCGTATGCCCCAGTCCAGCAGTTTTGAATACTCCTCGGGCGACTTTTCCGCTGCATGGCGCGATAGCGAAGGCAAAAGAATGGTGCCCAGCGCCACGCCGAGGATGCCGGTCGGGAACTCCATCAGGCGGTCGGCGTAGTACATCCACGACACGCTGCCCGAAATCAGGAAGGAGGCGAAAATGGTGTTGATCACCAGCGAAATCTGCGCGATGGACACGCCAAAGATGGCCGGCCCCATCAGCTTGATCACGCGCCATACCGCCGCATCTTTCAGGTTCAGCCTTGGCCAGACCAGCATGCCTATCTTTTTCAGATAGGGCAGCTGATAGGCTAACTGGGCGATACCGCCGATAAATACCGCCCATGCCAGCACCAGCACCGGTGGGTCGAAGTAGGGTGCCAGCAGTAGCGAGCAGGCAATAAACGAGACATTCAGCAGCGTAGGAGTAAAGGCCGGCACCGAAAACTGGCGCCAGGTGTTAAGCACGCTGCCGGCCAGTGACGACAGCGAAATAAACAGGATGTAAGGAAAAGTGATGCGCAACAGGTCAACTGTCAGTGCAAATTTTTCCGGGCTGCCAGCAAAACCCGGGGCGGAGACCCAGATAATCCACGGGGCAATCAGCATGCCCAGCGCCGTGACCGCGACCAGCACCAGACCCAGCAAGCCGGAAATATCGGCCAGAAAGGCGCGGGTTTCTTCTTCGGTCTTGTTGCGGCGGTATTCGGCCAGTACCGGCACGAAAGCCTGCGAGAAGGCGCCTTCGGCAAAGATGCGCCTCAGCAGATTGGGCAGTTTGAAGGCGACAAAGAAGGCGTCTGTCGCAAAGCCTGCGCCGAATACGCGGGCAATAATGGCGTCGCGCACGAAACCGAGAATGCGGGAAACCAGGGTAAAACTGCTGACCGTAGCCAGCGCCTTGAGCAGATTCATGGGGAGTGACGACTTGTTATTCTGTTGGCAATAGCCCGCCAGTTTACGCGCGCGGGATTGTTGTTGCAAAACCAGTGCTTAACACTTAGAATCGCGGGTTTCAGATTCCGCTCATCAGGAGATAGATCCATGGCTAACAGCGCACAAGCTCGCAAGCGTGCACGCCAAGCTCTCAAGCAGCGCGCGCATAACGCCAGCCTGCGTACTGCGTTCCGTACCGCAGTCAAGAAAGTGCTTAAGACAATCGCAGCCGGCAACAAAACCGAAGCTAAAGACGTATTCCAGGCTTCCGTAAAGGTTCTCGACCGTATCGCCGACAAGGGTGTGTTCCACAAGAACAAGGCCGCTCGCCATAAGAGCCGCCTGTCCGCCCAGATCAAGGCTATGGCCTGATCCCAAGCGATCGAACAGAATACGCAAAAGCCCCGCATTAGCGGGGCTTTTGCTTTTTGGGCGATTTTTCTAGCGGGTAAAAAAACCGGCCGCTTGCCTGGCCATCTCGCCTTCCTCATCGGTGGCCAAAACATAGGCGTGGCGCAGGCTGTCTGCCTTCGTCAGTCGCGTTTGCCCGGTGTTGTTGGCCTGGCCATCGAGCGCAAAACCCAGCCAGCCAAGCCTGGCGAGTATGCATGCGCGGATTTTCGCTGAATGTTCACCGACGCCTGCCGTAAACACCACCGCATCCAGCCCCTCCAGTGCCGCCGCCAGCGAGGCAACTTCGCGTGCCGCGCGCCAGCAATAAAGCTCGATGGCTTGCGCCGCTTCCGCCTGAGAGCTGGCCAATAGTTCGCGCATATCAGCCGAAATGCCGGATACCCCCAGCAGGCCGGAGCGCTTATAGAGCTCGTCTCTGACTTCGCTTACGCTCATGCCGTGCTTTTCCTGCCAGTAAAGCACCACCTCCGGATCCAGATTGCCGGGGCGGGTGCCCATCATCAGCCCGTCCAGCGCGGAAAAGCCCATGCTGGACGCGATGCTGCACCCGGCATGGATGGCGCAGGCGCTGGCGCCGCTGCCCAGATGGCAGACGACGGTGCGCGCCGCCGCCAGCCCCAGTGCCGGCAGCTGGCGATTGATGGCGGCGTAGGACAAGCCATGAAAGCCGTAGCGGCGCACCCCTTCATCGTGCCAGTGGCGCGCAATGGCGAAGCGTGTGGCCACGCTGTCTTGCGCGGCGTGAAATGCGGTATCGAAGCAGGCCAGTTGCGGCAAGGCACCATCCTGTGCGCTGAATGCATCGATAACGGCCAGACTGGCCGGCTGGTGTAGTGGTGCCAGCGGAATCAGCTTTTCCAGCTCGCTGCGTACAGTGGCGGTGATGGCGGTTGCTTGCTGATAGCGTGCACCGCCATGCACCACGCGGTGCACGACGCCTTCGGGTGTCAGCGCATGCTGCGCCAGCGCATCCAGCATGGCGGCGACGCCGGCTTCGCGCCCCGCCTTGCCAATTGCGCTGCTGTGGCTTTGACCATGCTGGTCGCGGATGTTCAGCTGTGCCTGCTCGCTGCCGAAGCGATCCAGCAGGCCCTGTAGCAGCAGGGTCTGGCTGCCGCTTTGATAGGCGCGAAACTTGAGCGTGGACGAGCCTGCATTGACGGCGAGCAGTACGCGGGTCATACGTGATCCCGTACACGGCGGTGGCGCGCCAGCACATTGGCGACCGCTGTCGAGGCCAGTCGTCCCTGTGCGTCATCCGCGCGGCTGGTTAGCACGATGGGCACGCGCGCGCCCATGACGATGCCGGCGGACGAAGCTGCCGCCAGATAGGTCAGCTGCTTGGCCAGCATATTGCCGGAGACGAGATCGGGCACCAGCAGGATGTCCGGTTCGCCCGCCACGCTGGAATGGATGCCCTTGGTGTCGGCTGCAGCATGGGAGATTGCATTGTCAAAAGCCAGCGGACCATCGAGCAAAGCGCCGGTGATCTGGCCGCGCTCGGCCATTTTGCACAGGGCGGCGGCATCGATGGTGGAGCGGATTTCCGGGGTGACGGTTTCTACTGCCGACAAAATGGCCACCTTGGGCTGGCTGATACCCAGCGCATGTGCCAGATCAATGGCGTTCTGGCAGATGTGCAGCTTGGTGGTCAGATCCGGCTCGATATTGATGGCTGCATCGGTAATGAACAGATAGCGTGGGTAGCTCTCCACCTTCATGATAAAGGTGTGGCTGATACGGCGGTCGGTGCGTATGCCGGTACGCCGGTCCAGCACCTCGTGCATAAATTCGTCGGTATGCAGGCTGCCCTTCATCAGGATATCAGCTTGGCTATTGCGTACCAGTTCGACCGCTTTTTCTGCTGCCGCATGGCTGTGCGGCACGTCGATAATCTGCAAATCGCCCAGCTCCAGTTCCATCTCGTCGGCCAGCTTGCGGATCTTGCCTGCCGGGCCGATCAGAATAGGGGTGGCGATATTGTTGTCTGCCGCTTCGACTGCGCCTTGCAGGGCTTCGCGGCTGCAAGGGTGGGCCACCGCCATCGGTATCGGGCCATTGCGGTGGGCCTGCGCCATGATGTTGGCGAATGCGTTGTCGTCATGTGTCATTTTCTATTCCTTAGGCCATGATGTTGCAGCCGCCATCGACATAGATGGTCTGGCCGGTAAGGGAACGTGCGCCATCGGATACCAGGAAGGTGCAGGTCGCGCCGACGTCTTCGATATCGACCAGACGGTGTTGTGGTGCGCGCTGGGTGGCGTCGTCGATCAAGGCATCAAAGTGGGCAATGCCGCTGGCAGCACGGGTTTTTAGCGGGCCAGGCGAGACGGCATGCACGCGTATGCCCTTGGCGCCCAGTTCATGGGCCAGATAGCGGGTAGTACTTTCCAGCGCTGCCTTGACCGGCCCCATAATGTTGTAGTTTTCGACGACCTTGTCGGCGCCGTGATAGCTCATGGTCAGCAAGGTACCGCCGTTTTTCATCAGCGGTTCGGCGTGTCTGGCCAGTTCGATAAAGGAGTAGCAGGAAACGCGCATCGCCTGCTGGAAGCCTGGCAGCGAGCAGTCGGTGACGCGACCGTGCAGATCATCCATCGGGCAGAAGGCGATAGAGTGAATCACGAAGTCCAGTTGCCCCCATTGCTCGGTGATCGCCTCGAACAGTGCCTGCATCTGGCCCGGTTCTTCTACGTCCAGCGGCATGACCAGACGGGCATCGACCTGGTCGGCTAGAGGGCGTACATATTTTTCTGCTTTGGCATTAAGGTAGGTAATCGCAAGTTCGGCACCGGCTTCGCGCAGGCTCTTGGCGCAGCCATAGGCGATGCTGTGCTCATTGGCGATGCCGACGATCAGGCCTTTCTTGCCGGCCAAAAACTGCTTATTGATGTTCATGGTTTTCCTTTGTGTGCTGGTGAGGGCGCTATGCTTGCATGCGATTGTTGCCGCTATGTTGATGCGGCGTTTTTGTGTTGCCTTGCAATCGGATATAATGCCCGGCTAAAACTTCGCTCTTGCTAGCGGGTCGCTTGTTCGGGATGATGTCCATCATCTACGGACGAATATCTTTGTTGCGATGCAATATAGTTATTTTGCATCAAGTAGTCGTCGACTCGGGGAAAAAAGATGCCTATTTATGAATACCGTTGCGAAAAATGTGGCAAACAGCACGAACACTTGCAAAAACTCAGCGATGAGCCCGTTGCTCTGTGCCCGTCGTGCGGTAGTGCCGATTACAGCAAGATGCTGACCTGTGCCGGCTTCCAGCTCAAAGGTTCGGGCTGGTACGAGTCCGATTTCAAGAACGGCAGCAAGCCCGCTGCTGCTCATGCCTGTGGTACCGGCGGTTGTGGCGGCTGTGGCTGAGATGAAACATATCAAGCTGACTCTGCGCGCTTATCTCGTCACTGGTATCCTGATCTGGCTGCCGCTGGCGGTGACCTTGTGGGTGCTGGACATGATCATCGGCACGCTGGACCAGACACTGGTCCTGCTGCCCGATGCCTGGCGGCCGCAAAGCTTGCTGGGTTTTGATGTACCAGGTTTAGGCGTGGTGCTGTCGGTGTTGGTGTTGCTGGGTACCGGCATGATTGCTGCCAATGTGCTGGGGCAGCGCCTGTTCGATTATTGGGATGCGCTGATGTCGCGCATTCCGGTAGTCAAGAGCATCTACAGCAGTGTCAAGCAGGTCAGTGACACGCTGTTTTCCGATACCGGCCAGTCGTTCAAGAAGCCCTTTCTGGTCCAGTTTCCGCATCAGGGTTTGTGGACGGTTGCTTTTCAGACCGGCTCTTTGCCCGATAGCGTCAACCAGTCTCTGGCTGACCTCGGCGACGAATACATAGGCGTGTATGTGCCGACCATCCCTAACCCGACTTCGGGCTATTTTGTGATGGTGGCCAAGAAAGAGACGCGCGAGCTCGGCATGACTGTCGACGAGGCGCTCAAGTACGCAATTTCCATGGGTATGGTGGCGCCGGGCGCGCCCCAACCGGCCGGCAAGAAGCGACAAGCCCCCGGCGCGAACCCCACTTCAACCCTTTAAGAAACAGAATATGATGCGAACCGATTACTGCGGACTGATTGATACCAAATATCTGGGCCAGACTGTCACCGTCAAGGGCTGGGCTCACCGTCGCCGTGACCATGGCGGTGTGATCTTTATCGACCTGCGCGACCGTGAAGGTCTGGTGCAGGTGGTGATCGATCCGGACACCCCTGAAGCCTTCGCCACCGCCGACAGCGCGCGTAACGAGTTTGTGCTGTCGATTACCGGCATCGTGCGTGCCCGCCCGGAAGGCACCGCCAACAGCAAGATGATCTCCGGCGCCATCGAAATTCTGGCCAAGGACATCGAGATCCTGAATAGTGCGGTGACGCCGCCGTTCCAGATCGACGACGAGAATATCTCCGAGAACGTGCGTCTGCTCAACCGCGTCATCGACCTGCGCCGTGCGCCGATGCAGAAAAACCTGCGTATGCGCTACCGCGTGGCGATGGGCGTGCGCCAGTATCTGGACGCGCAGGGCTTTATCGATATCGAAACCCCGATGCTGACTCGCAGCACGCCGGAAGGTGCCCGTGACTATCTGGTGCCTAGCCGTGTGCATCCGGGTGAATTCTTTGCCCTGCCGCAGTCGCCACAGCTGTTCAAGCAGCTATTGATGGTGGCCGGTTTTGACCGTTACTACCAGATCGTCAAGTGCTTCCGCGACGAAGACCTGCGTGCCGACCGTCAGCCTGAATTTACCCAGATTGATATCGAAACGTCTTTCCTCGATGAAAACCAGATCATGGATATCACCGAGAGCATGGCACGCCAGATCTTCAACGACGTGCTGGGTGTGGAGCTGGGTGATTTCCCGCGCATGACTTACGCCGACGCGATGTTCTACTACGGTTCGGACAAGCCGGATATGCGCGTGGACCTCAAGTTCACCGAACTGACCGACCTGATGAAGACCGAAGAATTCAAGGTATTCCGTGGTGCTGCCGACATGGCTAACGGCCGTGTGGTTGCCCTGCGTGTGCCGGGTGGTGCTTCGATCTCGCGCAAGGAAATCGACGAGTACACCAAGTTCGTCTCCATCTATGGCGCCAAGGGTCTGGCCTATATCAAGGTCAACGACAAGACCCAGATCACCAATGACGAAACCAGCGGCCTGCAGTCGCCTATCGTCAAGTTCCTGTCTGTGCCTGCGCTGGAAGAAATCATGGCACGCACCGGTGCCGACAATGGCGACATCATCTTCTTTGGCGCAGACAAGGCCAAGGTCGTGAACGAAGCCATCGGTGCGCTGCGTATCAAGATCGGTCACGAGCGTGGCGAAGCCGGCGGTTTCTTCGTGCGCGAATGGCGTCCGTTGTGGGTGGTGGATTTCCCGATGTTCGAGCACGACGAAGAGGCCGATCGCTGGGTAGCCGTGCATCATCCGTTCACCGCACCCAAGCCGGGGCATGAGGATCTGCTGGAAAGCAATCCGGCAGCCTGTATCGCCCGTGCCTACGACATGGTGCTCAATGGTTGGGAGCTCGGTGGCGGTTCCATCCGTATCCATCAGGCATCCGTGCAGGAAAAGGTCTTCGGCGCGCTCAAGATCAGCCCGGAAGAGCAGCAGAACAAGTTCGGCTTCCTGCTGGACAACCTGAAGTTCGGCGCTCCGCCGCACGGTGGTCTGGCCTTCGGTCTGGATCGTCTGGTGACGCTGATGGCGGGTGCCGAGTCTATTCGTGACGTAATCGCCTTCCCGAAGACCCAGCGCGCCCAGTGCCTGCTGACCAATGCACCTAACCATGTCGACGAGAAGCAGCTCAAAGAGCTGAACCTGCGCCTGCGCCAGAAGGCCGAACCTGCCGCTTAAATCGTGGTTGTGCAGATAGAGAAGGGTGCCTTGGGGCACCCTTTTTTTTATGTGATGTCCCAATTGCAAGTTGATATTTACATCATGTGATGCGTGCTATTGGGGTCAAGGGTTGGCGCGGGACGAGGGTAGAAGAGGGTGTAGCCGGGGATCTGGCGCGGCGTGCCAAGGGTTTGTCAGTCGTTGCCAAGTCATGCTGCGTGGGGAGGCTCCCCACGCAATCTGGCCATTTTAAGGCGATTCCAGCATGCTGACGTTTTCCAGACCGCAGCGGAAGATGGCCTGTTGCAGTGCGTCCAGTGCCTGTTTGCGGAAAAATTGCTTGCGCGCCACCAGTAGCACGCGGCGGGTCGGTGCCGGCAGCGCAAATGGAATGATGGACAATAGACCTTCGTCGGCGGCGGATACCGAAGTGGCTGGCAATACGGTGATCCCCATGCCGCTGGCGACCATATGGCGTATGGTATTGAGCGAGCTACCCTGTACCGCACTGGCCAGCCCGCCCGCCTGACTCTGACGCATGGCCAGTTCGCTACAGCTTTGCAAAACCTGATCACGGAAGCAGTTGCCGGCAGACAAAAGCAATACGCTTTCGTGTGACAGTTCGTCGGCATTGATATGCTTGCGCTTTTCCCACGGGTGACCCTTGGGTGTGGCAACGACAAAGGCCTCGTCATAGAGTGGCCATGCCTGGGTGCCGGGCTCGTCAAACGGATCGGCAACGATAATGGCGTCAACTTCACCGCGCTTGAGCATTTCGGCCAGTCGCGCGGTATAGTTTTCTTCCAGAATGAGCGGCATGTCGGGCGCCAGAATACGCAGCGCCGGGATTAGTTTGGGCAGCAAGTACGGGCTGATGGTAAAGATGACGCCCAGCTTCAGCGGACCCGCCAGTTCGTTCTGGTGTTCACCGGCTAGATGTTTCAGCGTTTCGGCTTCTTCCAGCACGCGCCTTGCCTGTTCCACCACCCGCTCGCCTATTTCGGTGACCGCGACTTCCTGTCCGCCGCGCTCGAAGAGCGTGACCGACAGTTCGTCTTCCAGTTTCTTGATGGCAATGGAGAGGGTGGGCTGGCTGACAAAGCAGGTTTGGGCGGCGCGCCCGAAATGGCGCTCGCGTGCAACCGCCACGATATAACGAAGTTCAGTTAGCGTCATACAAAAGAGTCAATTACGCCTGAGGCGTGCCTCGCAGGGCGGGCGAAAGGGGGCGTGCCCATGCGTTTAGGCATGGGCAGCAAGCCTTGTCAGTGTTAGCGGTTTTTTTCCGGCAGCACGATGTTGACTTCCAGTACTTCAAAGTTGTCCTGACGTTCCAGTTGAACCTTGATGTCATCCTGGTTGACGGCAACGTACTTCGAAATGACCTCCATCAATTCACGCTGCAAGGCCGGCAGATAATCCGGTGCACCACGACCGCCGCGTTCGACCGGCAGGAGAGTCGCATACGATGTACTCAAAACCCATGTCGGCCAGATCTTTCAGTACGCGCTCTACGCCTTCTTCCGATAGCGCATCCTTATCGCGTGTCTGTGACGCCGGCAATACGTAGAGATTGTCGCAGTTCTTGTCCTTGATCAGTGCCTGATTGAGGCTGGCCTCGTTATTCACCACATTG
>NZ_RJTZ01000140.1:0-6711 GCF_024343515.1 Aquitalea sp. S1-19
ATGATGCAGGCTACGAGGCGGTGCATTCTATCGGCGATCCCCGTCAGGTGATGCCGTATCTGGCGAGCCATTCGGTTGATCTGGTGTTGCTGGATATCCGCATGCCGTATCTGAGCGGGCTTGATCTTCTGCAACAGATGCAGGCTTATTTCAGCCATGAGCCACAGGCCATGCCGCCGGTCATGGTGCTGACGGCGGAAAGCGATGAGCTGACCCGCGAGCAGGCATTGCGTCTGGGCGCGCGCGACTTTCTGGGTAAACCATTTCTGCATTGGGAAGTCTTGCTGCGGGTAGAGAACCTGCTCCGTGTCCGGCAGTATTACCGGAGTACCCGCGCGCGCAGCTGAACTTGAGCATGCGCTGTCCCGGCGCGAACGCGAGCTGCAACAGGCCCAGTTGGAAATCGTGCGACGTCTGGCGCAGGCCGCGGAGTTTCGCGACAACGAAACCGGCATGCATGTAGAGCGTATGAGCCGTATGGCACAGTTGCTGGCCCGTCTGGCAGGCTGCGATGACGATTTTTGCGCCATGCTGCTGCATGCCAGCTCGCTGCATGACCTGGGCAAGATCGGCATTCCCGATGCCATCCTGCTCAAGCCGGGACGGCTGGAGGACGACGAGATGCGCATCATGCGCGAGCATGCCCGTATCGGGCAGCGCATCCTGTCCAATCATCCATCTGCCTTGATGCAGATGGCCGCGATCATTGCCGCAACCCACCACGAGAAGTGGGATGGTAGTGGTTACCCCGAAGGGCTGGCGGGAGAGGCTATTCCGCTAAGCGGCCGGATCTGTGCACTGGTCGATGTATTCGATGCCCTTTGTTCAGAACGCCCCTACAAGAAAGCGTGGAGCGAAAGCGATGCGGCCGCGCTGATCGCCCGGGAGGCCGGTCGTCATTTCGATCCGGCGCTGGTCGCACTTTTCCTGCAGCACTTGCCTGAATTCCAGGCTATTCGCCTGGCCAATCCCGATCTGCTGGTGGCTGGCGAACTTCAATGCGTTTGAGCAAATTTTAAAGAGAAACTGAATCTGATGATGAGTAAGCCCCATTTGTCGCATCGTGGCATGAGCATGCGCAGCAAGCTGTATCTGCTGGTTGTACTGGCAGTTTCCGGTTTGATTTTTTTGGGTGTGACCGCGCTGTATATGCAGCGTCAGGCCTTGCTGGAAGACCGTATCGACAAGGTAAAAAGTCTGGTTGAGAGCACGGTCAGCATGGTCGGTTTCTATGAGGATGAAGTGCGTCAGGGGCGTATTGCTCAAGAACAGGCCCAGCGTCTGGCGCTGGCTGCCATCAGCCGGCAGCGCTTTGATGGCGAGGAGTATTTTCTCGTTCTTAACCGGGACATGAACCTGGTCGCGCATGGCGTCAATCCGAAACTGGTCGGCAAGTCGGTACGGGGCCTGCTGGACGCCAATGGTGCGGACCTTGGCGTGTTGTTCGAAGGGGCGATTCGGCGCGGTGGAGGTGTTGTCGATTATGTCTGGGCCAAACCTGGAGAGCAGGCACCTGTTGGCAAGATAGCCTATATGGCGACCAGCAAGGACTGGGGCTGGAGTGTAGGGACCGGTATTTATATCGATGATATCGACGCGATTTTCTGGCGCCAGACCATCATGCTGCTGGGCGTGGGCACACTGGTGATGCTGGCCTTGCTGGTGGCCAGTACGCTGATTATCCGCGGCCTGCTTAAGGGGGTGGGCGGCGATCCGGCCTACGCCATTGAGGTGGTCAGGGTTATTGCGTCGGGTCACCTGGGCGAGCATATCAAGGTTAAGCAAGGGGACAGCACCAGCCTGATTGCCGCCATCGGGCAGATGCAGGACCAGCTCAAGGACTTGATCGGCAATATCATCGATTCGGCCGACAAGCTGGGGAATATGGCGGAGGGTATCGAGCGCCATGCCGAAATCAATGCCGGCAACTCCGAGCAACAAAGTCAGGCTGCCGCATCAATGGCGGCAGCTATTGAGGAGCTGACTACCAGCATCCATCATATTGCTGACCATGCCGGCATGGCGCGCGAACAATCACAGGCCTCGGGCGAAATTTCGCGTGAAAGTGGCGAGGTGATTACCCGTGCTGTCAGTGAAATCGAGGGAATCAGTCGCGAAGTCGGTACGGCCAGCGTGTCCATTGCCGAGCTGACGGACAAGACAGCATCGATCCGCAGCATTATGGAAGTCATTAGCGATGTGGCCGACCAGACCAATTTGCTGGCGCTGAATGCGGCCATTGAGGCTGCGCGTGCAGGCGAGCAAGGGCGCGGTTTTGCTGTGGTGGCCGATGAGGTCAGGAAGCTGGCCGAGCGCACCACTCAGTCTACCCAGCAGATTGCCGCGATGATCGCGGCCATTCAGGGCGTGTCGGATGCCTCGATTCATACCATAGGCGATGCCGTCAAACGGGCGGAAAATGGCGTGGCGCTGGCGGAACAGGGTGGTCAAGCCATTGTGCGCATCCAGCAAAGCGCCAGCAGTATTGTGGCCGTGGTCAGTGATATCTCGCATTCGCTGACTGAGCAGAGTCAGGCCAGCAGTGAGATTGCCCGCCATGTGGAGCAGATTTCACAAGGTGCGGCCAGCAATGCCATTGTGGCGCATGAAACGTCCAAAGCGACGGTTGCCTTGCATCAGCTCACGCATGAGTTGCGCAAAACGGTGGCTTCGTTCCGCGTGTAGTATTTGCACAGAAGAGGACGCAAAAAAGCGGCGGGTTGTGCCCGCCGCTTTTATCTTGCCTTGCGTTTACAGCTTGCCAGCAACAAAGCTTTCTACGCTAGCTACGGCTTGCGCCAGGTTTTCGACCTGGGTGCCACCCGCCTGAGCGAAGTCCGGACGGCCGCCTCCTTTGCCGCCGACTTGCTGGGCGACAAAGTTAACGAGTTCGCCTGCCTTGAGTTTGGCGGTCAGATCCGCCGTCACGGCAGCGACCAGCGACACCTTACCCTCGCTGGCAGTTGCCAGCAGGATGATGCCCGAGCCCAGTTTGTCCTTGAGCTTCTCGGCGGTTTCCTTCAGGCCCGCGTTGTCGATGCCTTCCAGTTCGGTGGCAATCAGCTTGATGCCGGCCACTGTCTTGGCGTTGTCGGCCAGCTCGGCGCTGGCGGCAGCGGCGAGCTTGACCTTGAGCTTTGCCATCTCCTTTTCCAGCGCCTTAAGATCCGACTGCAGAGCGCTGATTTTGGTGACGACTTCGGCCGTGCCTTGTGCCTTGAGCGCGACGGCTGCCTGCTTGAGCAGGGCATCCTGTTCCTGCGCCCAGAGGACGGCACCTTCGCCGGTGACCGCTTCGATACGGCGTACGCCGGCGGCGATGCCGCCTTCGGATACGATTTTGAAGAAGCCGATATCACCGGTGCGGTTCACGTGGGTACCGCCGCACAGTTCCATCGAGTGCTCGCCCATCTTCAGTACGCGCACTTCGTCGCCGTACTTCTCGCCGAACAGGCCGGTGGCACCGGCTTTCATTGCGTCATCGTAAGGCATCACCGTTGCCGATACCTCGGCGTTATGCGCCACCATGCGGTTGACGATGCGCTCGATCTCGGCGATCTGCTCGCTGCTGACGGCTTCGCCATGCGAGAAGTCGAAGCGGGTGCGCTCGGCCGTCACCAGCGAGCCCTTTTGTGCCACATGGTTGCCCAGTACATGGTGCAAGGCGCTATGCAGCAAGTGTGTGGCCGAGTGGTTGCGTGCCGTTGCCAGGCGGGTATGCAGGTCGATGGTGGCGGTCACGCTGTCACCCAGCTTGAGTTCGCCGCGTGCCAGCACACCTTTGTGGCCGAAGACGGCCGACTGGATTTTCTGTGTGTCGGTCACATCGAACAGGGCATTGATGCCGCCGGTCACAGCGATGGTGCCGCTGTCGCCGATCTGGCCACCGCCTTCGGCATAGAACGGGGTGTTGTCCAGAACGACAATACCTTCGTCGCCGGCGCTCAGGCTCTCGACCGGCTGGTTGTCCTTGTAAAGGGCCAGTACGCGGGCATCGGTGCTGTGCTGGCTGTAGCCCTCAAAGCAGGTGTCGGCGCCGCTGTAGTCGACATTGCCGGTCATCTTGAAGCTGGAGGCGGCGCGGGCGCGTTCGCGCTGGGCGTTCATTTCCACTTCGAAACCGGCCAGGTCGACTTCGATACCGCGTTCGCGGCCGATGTCGGCGGTCAGGTCAACCGGGAAGCCGTAGGTGTCGTACAGCTTGAATACGGTGGCACCATCCAGCGCCTTGCCGTCTTTCAGTGCCGACTCCAGCAGGCCCATGCCCTTGTCCAGCGTCTCGGCAAACTTGATTTCTTCTTGCTTGAGCGCGTCTTCCACTTCGGCCTGCTTCATGCGCAGTTCCGGATAGGCATCACCCATCTCGGCGGCCAGATCGGCAACCAGCTTGTGGAAGAACAGGCCCTTCTGACCCAGCTTGTAACCGTGGCGGATGGCGCGGCGGACAATGCGGCGCAATACATAGCCGCGGCCATCGTTGGACGGGATCACGCCATCGGCGATCAGGAAAGAGCAGGCGCGGATATGGTCGGCAATCACCTTGAGCGAAGGCTCGTCCATGCTGAAAGCGATGCCGGTTTCGCGCGCGGCGGCCTTAAGCAGCGCCTGGAACAGGTCGATTTCGTAGTTGGCGTGTACGCCCTGCATGACGGCCGAGATGCGCTCCAGCCCCATGCCGGTGTCGACCGATGGCTTGGGCAGCGGATGCAATGTACCCGACTCGTCACGGTTGAACTGCATGAACACATTGTTCCAGATTTCGATGAAACGGTCGCCGTCTTCTTCCGGGCTTCCCGGAGGCCCGCCCCAGATGTGGTCGCCGTGGTCGTAGAAAATCTCGGTGCACGGGCCGCACGGGCCGGTATCGCCCATGGTCCAGAAGTTGTCGGAGGCGTAGGCAGCACCCTTGTTGTCGCCGATGCGTACGATCTTGTCGGCCGGAATGCCGATTTCCTTGTTCCAGATCTCGAACGCTTCGTCATCCGTCGCATAGACGGTGACCATCAGCTTTTCCTTGGGCAGGGCCAGCCAGTCTTTGCCGGTCAAAAATTCCCACGCGTAGTGGATGGCATCGCGCTTGAAGTAGTCGCCGAAGCTGAAGTTGCCCAGCATCTCGAAGAAGGTATGGTGACGGGCGGTGTAACCGACGTTTTCCAGGTCGTTGTGCTTGCCGCCGGCGCGTACGCATTTCTGGCTGGTGGTGGCGCGGCTGTACGGACGCTTGTCAAAACCGAGGAACACGTCCTTGAACTGGTTCATGCCGGCATTGGTGAACAGCAAGGTCGGGTCTTCCCACGGCACCAGCGAGCTGGAGGCCACGATCTGGTGGCCTTTGGAGGCGAAGAAGTCGAGGTACTTCTGGCGGATTTCCGAAGTTTTCATTTTTGGATAGTGTCGCAATGCAAAATTGAGAGCCCCGGTATGCCGGGGTGCAGAGTAAGCTGGGCTTGATTTTGGCAAGGCTGATGCGGCGGTGCAAGCCTTGCGCGGCGCTGGCGCGTGTTTTTTGCGGCAAACAAAGGAAAATAGGCGGTGAAACTGCGACCGTCAGTCATCCCTGTCGTCGTCGCCGGCAAAATCATCCAGCGCGCAACCGGATAAAACCTTGCTGATCACGTCCATGGGGAAGCCGCGCGCAGCCAGAAAACGCATCTGTTTGGCTTTTTCCTGCTGGGTTTGCGGCAAACTGCCGAATTTGCGCTGCCAGACATCGCTGGCCACGGCCAGGTCATCATGGCTTTCGATGGCGCTGGCGATGGTGTCTTTGTCCACGCCTTTTTCGCGCAAGGCCTGGGTCAGGCGGCGGCTGCCCCAGCGCCGGCCCTTGATTTCGGCAAACTGGCCGGCAAAGCGCTCGTCCGACTGCCAGTGGCGTTCGGCCAGCTCGGTCAGTACCGCTTCTATCTCTTCCGGGTTTTCGGCGTGGGGTTTGAGGCGTTGCTGCAATTCGCGCCGCGAATATTCGCGGCGCGACAAAAGCTCGACAGCTCGCGCTTTCAGGCTTTTTTCCATGAGCTCACTTTAGAATGCATCGTTGGCGAGTTCGTCGCCATCGACCGCATCTTCGGTAATCTCGACCTTGATGCCGACCGTGTCGCGGATCTTGGCTTCGATTTCCTGTGCCACGGCGGCATTGTCCTTCAGCCACAGGCGCACATTGTCCTTGCCCTGGCCGATCTTGGCGCCGTTATAGCTGTACCAGGCACCGGACTTTTCGATAAAGCCGTGCTCCACGCCCATTTCGACGATCTCGCCTTCGCGGCTGATGCCTTCCCCGTACAGGATGTCAAAGTTGGCCTGGCGGAACGGTGGTGCCACCTTGTTCTTGACCACCTTGACGCGGGTTTCATTACCCAGCACTTCGTCGCCTTTTTTGATGGCGCCGATGCGGCGGATATCGAGACGGACCGAGGCGTAAAACTTGAGCGCGTTGCCGCCGGTGGTGGTTTCCGGGTTGCCGAACATCACACCGATCTTCATGCGGATCTGGTTGATGAAAATCACCAGCGTATTGGTGCGCTTGATATTGCCGGTCAGCTTCCTGAGCGCCTGGCTCATCAGTCGTGCCTGCAGGCCGACGTGGCTGTCGCCCATTTCGCCTTCGATTTCGGCCTTGGGTACCAGTGCTGCCACCGAGTCGATCACGATTACATCCAGACCGCCGGAGCGCACCAGCATGTCGCAGATTTCCAGCGCCTGTTCGCCGGTGTC
>NZ_RJTZ01000141.1:0-6684 GCF_024343515.1 Aquitalea sp. S1-19
TCACGCCGGCCATGAACAGCTGACCGACCGAGGTGTTGGTTGCAACCGAGTACATCACCATCACGATGGATGGCGGGATCAGGATGCCCAGCGCGCCGCTGGTGGTAATCACGCCGGCGCCGAAGCTGTTGGGGAAGCCTTGCTTGACCATGGCCGGCAACAGGATGGAGCCGATGGCGACCACGGTGGCCGGACTGGAGCCGGACACGGCGGCGAACAGTGCGCACGCCATCACGCCAGCTAGGCCGAGGCCGCCATGCCAGTGGCCAACCATGCTGGTGGCGAAGTTGATCATGCGCCGCGCCACCCCGCCGTGGGTGAGGAAGTTACCGGCGAGGATAAAGAACGGGATCGCCATGATCTCGAACTTCTCGATGCCGGTGAACAGCTTCAGTGCCACCGCCTCGATCGGCACTTCGGTCATGGTGAACAGGAAAGTGAGTACCGTCAGACCGAGCGAGATCGAAATCGGCATGCCGGTAAGCATCAGGACAATCAATAGTCCGAAAATGATCAGCGCGCTCATTTGTTGTCATCCTTGTGCTTGATATCGTGCGGGTGCAGGTTGTCGTCCATGGCGAACCAGTTGCTGTCTTCGGCAACGTCATCCATGCCTTCAACGTGGCTGTGGTCATGCTTGGGCAGCTCGCCGGTGCGCAGGAAGTTCCAGGTGACCTGCAAGAAGCGGAAGCACATCAGGTAAGAGCCGCAGGGAACGGCGAGGTAGACTAGCCACATTGGCACTTCCAGATCGGCCGAGGTCTGCTCGGTGTGGGCGATTTCCCAGACAAAGGTCGCGCCCAGTGTGCCGACGATGGCCGTGAACAGCGCGCCAGCCAGCAGGCCCAGCACGATAAAGCGGCTGCGGTTTTTATCCCCCAGTTTGTTGATCAGCACATCGACACCGACGTGGATGCCAGTGCGCACACCGTAGGCGGCGCCGAACTTGGCCATCCACACAAACAGGTAAATAGTCAGCTCCTGTGCCCACGCCATATTGATATGGGCGAGATAGGGGTAGAGCAGGTCGATGCCAGCGCCGTAGCGGTGGGCGACGGCGGCAAAGGTAATCAAGGTGGCGGCGGCCATTAAAAAGGCGATCAGCCACTCCTCGAGATGGTCGAGGAATTTGAGCATGGGGTCTCTCCATACAAAAGGGCGCTACCCGTCAGGAGTAGCGCCCGGGGACGGGGCTATCAGTTAGCCTTGAAGCCGGTGGCGGTCTGAACCGATTTCAGCAGGTCGGCACCGATGCGGTCGGCCATCTTGGCGTGTACAGGTGCCAAAGCTTTGCGGAAAGCGGCGCGTTCGGCCTGGGTCGGGTTGTAGACGGTGGTCTTGCCCGAGGTGGCGATTTTCTTGAGGTCGGCCTCGTTTTCCTGCTTGGCGATCTTGTTGGCGTAGGTCGTGCTGTCGCGCATTGCGCCTTCCAGCTGGCTGCGTACATCAGCCGGCAAACCATCCCAGAATTTCTTGTTCACGATCACCGCATAGCCCAGATAGCCGTGCGCGGTGGTGGTCAGGTTCTTCTGCACTTCGTGCATCTTCTGGGTGTACATATTCGACGGCGGGTTTTCGGTGCCGTCGACCACGCCGGTCTGCAGCGCCTGATACACCTCGGAGAACGCCATTACCTGCGGCATTGCGCCCAGTGCGCGCATTTCTTCGTCCAGCACCTTGGACGACTGGATGCGCATCTTCAGGCCCTTGATGTCGGATGGCAGCTTGATCGGCTTGTTGGCCGACAGGTGCTTGAAGCCGTTATCCCAGAACGCCAGACCCTTGATGCCCTTGCTATCCAGTTTGCCCAGGAGCTGCTGGCCGATCGGGCCTTGGGTGACTTTGTGCAGTTCATCGTAGTTGTCGAAGATGTACGGCAGATCGAACACTTCATATTCTTTTACGCCCAGCGGGCCGAATTTGGCCAGGGACGGTGCCAGCATCTGCACAGCGCCCAGTTGCAGGGCTTCCAGTTCTTCCTTGTCTTTGTACAGCTGGCTGTTTGGATAAATCTCAACCTTGACCTTGCCCTTGGTGCGCTCTTCGGCCACTTTTTTGAAATATTCGGCGGCTTTGCCCTTGGGGGTGTCCTTGGCCACGACGTGGCTGAATTTGATAACGATTTCGCCGGCTGCGAAGGCGGAGCCTGCAGCAAACGTGGCGGCGATGGCCAGGGCGGTCAGTTTGAGTTTCATCGGTTTCTCCAGTGTTTTGTGATTGTTCATGCAGCCCTTGTTCCCAGGCTGTCATTAGGGTGTAAAGTAGAAACCTCTGCCTTTTATATCTATTGGGGAATTCCGCAATAGGGAATACCCTCATATGTCATGAAATACCTGTTGTCAGTGATTAAGCCGCGTTCGGTGCGGTTGTTGTTGTCGTTTACCGGCGTGGCTTTTATTGCCTTATTGCTGTGCATAGGCAGTATTTCCTTGTTGCTGTACCGCGATTGGCAAGAAGAGCAACGCGATACCCTGATTCAGGATGTGTTGTGGCTGGAGCAGTCGATCCGGGTATCACTGGATGGCGAACGGTATTGGGCGCAGAACATGGCGACATCACTGGCCGGCGTTAAGCGTAGCGTCGCCCACCTGGCCAATGCGCGCCCCTTGTTCCTGCGTGAACACCCCGATGTGGTCGAGCTTGGCCTGGTTGTCTCTGCCGATCTGGCGGAGAAAGCGCGGGTGGCGCCGGAGATGGATGCCTTATGGCGTGCCGCCCGGCTGGGGCATGCCGCCTATGGCGAGCCTTATCAGGGTCAGGATGGACGCTACCGTTTTGATCTGGCTGTTGCCTTGCCGGACAGGCCGGGCCAGTTTTTGCGGCTGGTCTATCGCTTCGATCGTTTGCTGCAATCGCAGGTGCCGTGGTGGATGGCCGAGCGCTACCACATCAGTCTGGTTGATGTAGGCGGTAAGGTGATTGCCAGTAAGTTTCCGCAGCATGAACCGCAAGGCACGCTCAGTCACCAGCTCAGTTTCGATCCGCCCGGTTTCGGCCTCAGCCTGCGGGCCGTGTCGTACCGCCAGAGTCTGGGGGTGACGCTACCGGTGCTGGTGGGGGTCATCATCTTGTTGGCGCTGGCCTTGGCCGGCGCGTTCTGGCGTATCCGGCGCTATACCGGCGAGCGCTTGCGGGCCGAGCGTGCGTTGTCCGGCGAGATTTCGCTGCGTCAGGCGATGGAGGACGGGATGAAGAACGGCTTGCTGGTCTTTGATCTGAGTGGCCGCATTGTCTACGTCAACCGCGCATTTTGCCGCATGACGGCATCTGAAGCGGAGAGCCTGCCGGGACGAATGCCGCCCTATCCATTTTGGGTAGGGGGAGCGCCGGTCGATCTTCTGGCCATGCTCAAGGACTTCGGGTGCGACGGCTGGCCCGAGCACGGGCTGGAATTGCAGTTGCAGACGCCGCAAGGCAGTGTGGTCGAGGTGCGGGTGTATGTGACGCCGCTGGGCGATGGCGGCGGCGGGCAGCGCGGCTGGATTGCGTCCATGTACGATATTACCGAGCTAAAACGCCAGCGCCTGACCATGGTGGCATCGCGAGAGCGCTTTCTCGCTGTGTTGAATGGCTTGGAAACCGGATTGTGTGTGTCGGCGGGAGGGGGCTTGACCCTGCTTTATAGCAACCCGGCTTTTACCCGCTTGTGGCCGCTAGCGGGCGAGGGCAGTTATTGCGTGCTCTTGCCGGGCTTGCCCTTGCTGGCAGGCAGCGAAGGACAGCTGATCGAGTACGGCCCGGATGCCGCCGGACATTATTTCGAGCTGCAACATAGCCGGATCGAGTGGAGTGATGGCGAGCAGGCATGGTTGACGCGCTTGCGGGATGTGACCGAAGCCAGATTGCGCGACGAGCGCGAGCGTGCGCTGGAAGTCCGTTTCCAGACGACAACCCGGCTGGTGGCGATGGGGGAGATGGCTTCCAGTCTGGCGCATGAGCTGGGGCAGCCGTTGACCGCCATCAATACCTACGCCTCGGGGCTGAAGCGGCGTCTGGCCGGCGTTGAGTCTTTGCCCGATGGCGTCACCCCCGCCTTGCAGGCTCTTGCCGATCAGGCGCAGCGCGCTGGGCAGATTGTCGGCAGCATCCGTGCCTTTGTGAAAAAGCATACGCCGCAATTGCAGGAAGTGGATCCGCGAGTCTTGATGCCGCATGCGCTGAGTCTGGCGCAGCCCTTGGCCGACAAGCATCTGGTGCCGCTACGTCTGACGCAACTGGGCCGGCCATGTGCTCTGCAGCTTGATCCTGTGCTGATTGAACAGGTGATGCTGAATCTGGTCAAGAATGCCATCGAGGCGCAAGTCGAGGCCGGTGTCACGCGCCCGCGGGTGGATGTGCGTGCCGAAAGCGGTGTGTCCAGCTGGCGGGTCGAGGTGCAGGATAATGGCCCGGGCCTGTCCGAAGCGGCCTACGCCAATCTGTTTACCCCGTTTTACAGCAGCAAGGCTGACGGCATGGGCATCGGTTTGAATATCTGCCGTTCGATCATCGAATTTCACCGCGGCGAGTTTGGTGTCACCCGGACCCTGGCTGGCGGTTGTGTCTTCTGGTTTACCCTGCCGCTCTCCGGGCAAGAGCACGCCCTGCCGGACACAACATCGGGCAGGGCGTTTCAGGCCTAAACGGTGCAGGGCTTAATCCGGCGTCAGGATGGTTTCGTGCGCTTCGCTTAGGGTATCCGGATAGTCGCGGCTGTAGTGCAGGCCGCGGCTTTCCTTGCGTTCCATGGCCGAGCGCACGATCAGCTCGGCGCACAGCAGCAAGTTGCGCAGTTCGATCAGGTCATTGCCGACATGGAAGTGGCTGTAGTACTCGTCGACTTCCAGTTTCAACAGCTCGATGCGGTGCAGAGCACGCTTCAGGCGCTTATTGGTACGCACGATACCGACGTAGTCCCACATCGCACGCCTGAGTTCATCCCAGTTGTGCGAGATCACCACCTCCTCGTCCGGATCGGTCACCTGGCTGTCGTCCCAGTCCGGAATCTCGGGCAGTTCCTGTTCGGGTCGGGTCAGGATCAGGGCCGAAGCTGCCTTGCCTATCACCATGCACTCCAGCAAGGAATTGCTGGCCAGACGGTTGGCACCGTGCAGGCCGGTGCAGGCGGCCTCGCCCACGGCAAACAGCCCTTCTACATCGGTTTGCCCGGCAAGGTCGGTGACCAGACCGCCGCAGGTGTAGTGCGCGGCCGGCACCACCGGAATCGGCTGCTGGGTGATATCGATGCCCAGCGCCAGGCAGTGGGCGTAGATATTGGGGAAGTGCTCGCGTACGAAGGCGGCCGGCTTGTAGGAAATATCCAGATAGACACAATCGAGACCGTGCTTCTTCATCTCGAAGTCGATGGCACGCGCCACGATGTCGCGCGGTGCCAGTTCTGCGCGCGCATCGTGTTCGGGCATAAAGCGGGTGCCGTCCGGCAGCTTGAGAATGCCGCCTTCACCGCGTACCGCCTCCGAAATCAGGAAGGACTTGCTGTGCGGGTGATAGAGACAGGTCGGGTGGAACTGGATGAATTCCATATTGGCCACGCGGCAGCCGGCGCGCCAACCCATGGCGATGCCGTCGCCGGTGGCGGTATCCGGGTTGGTGGTATAGAGATAGACCTTGCCGGTGCCGCCCGACGCGATAATGGTGTGCTGGGCCGCGATGGTGATAATGCGGTCGCTGGCTTTGTCCAGCGCATAGGCACCGAAACAGCGTTTGCCTTGCTGTCCCAGCTTGGCGGAGGTAATCAGATCGACGGCAATATGCTCTTCCAGCAGGGTGATGTTGGGGTGGGCGCGCAGCTTCTGCCCCAGCGTGCTGGTTACGGCGGCTCCGGTGGCATCGGCCGCGTGGATAATGCGCCGATGGCTATGGCCGCCTTCGCGTGTCAGGTGATAGCCGGTCTGATGGGCTTCATCACGGGTAAAGGGCACGCCCAGTTCGATCAGCCAGTCTATGGCTTCCTTGGAGTGCTCGACAATAAAGCGGCTGGAGGCTTCGTTGCATAGGCCTGCGCCGGCGACCAGGGTGTCGGCTATATGGTGTTCGACCGAGTCTCCGGTATCCAGTACCGCCGCGATGCCGCCTTGGGCATAGCTTGAGCTGCCTTCCAGCAGGTCCCGTTTAGTGATTACGCACACCCGGCGCTGTTCGGCCAGATGTAGTGCCAAAGTCATGCCGGCCAGGCCGCTGCCGATAATGAGTACGTCAAACTTGAGCATGATAGATGTCCGCAAGCGATGGTTTCGCCGATAAAAGCTAGCGTATCAGAATTTTTGATGCCAAAAAGCTGTTGCTTGGTATATGTAACGGGTTGTTGGCAATAAATCGGGAATATCTTGCAAAAGGTGTTGACGCATCAGTTCAAGGTGCGTATATTTCGCCTCCTCAGCTGACGACGCAAACGAAACAAGCGGCGCGGCACTGCTCTTTAACAGAACGAACAACCGATAGGTGTGAGTGCTTGGCGATGCCAAACACTCGCACTGCAAGAAGATTGGAAACGTAAAGTTTCTTTGAACTTGCGTGCCAAAGTACGAAAAAAGCATAGAGATTGAACTGAAGAGTTTGATCCTGGCTCAGATTGAACGCTGGCGGCATGCTTTACACATGCAAGTCGAACGGTAACAGGGGCTTCGGCCTGCTGACGAGTGGCGAACGGGTGAGTAATGCGTCGGAACGTGCCAAGTAGTGGGG
>NZ_RJTZ01000142.1:0-6684 GCF_024343515.1 Aquitalea sp. S1-19
AGGGTCTCGATCACCGTCCCCACGCTCGCCACGCCCTGCCCCAGTGCGGCCGGTTCGAATGCCACCTGCTCGGCCGACTCACCCTTGCCCGCCGCCCAGTTCACCACCAGGCACAGATGGGCATAGGGAAGATCCAGCTCGCGCGCCAGCGCCGCTTCGGGCATGCCGGTCTGGCCGACCATATCGCAGCCATCGCCTTCGAGGCGGCGGATTTCGGCGCTGCTCTCCAGCCTCGGCCCCTGGGTGCAGGCGTAGACGCCGCCATTCAGTAAGGCAATGCCGCTTTGCGCGGCGCTGGCCAGCAGGCGGGCGCGCATCTGCGGGCAGTACGGGCGGGTGAAGTCGGCATGCACCACCGGGCGATCCGGGCCTTCGAAGAAGGTGTGCTTGCGCCCCCAGCTGTAGTCGATAATATCGTGCGGCAACACCAGCGAGCCCGGCACCATATCGGCGCGTATGCCGCCGACCGCACCAACCGCGATAATGCAGCGCACGCCCTGGCTATGCAGCGCCCACAAATTGGCGCGGTAATTGATTTCATGCGGGGCAAACGAGTGGCCATAGCCATGGCGTGCCATGAACACCACACCTTGCGTGCCGATGCGACCATAAGTCAGCGGGCAGGATGGCTCGCCATACGGGGTGCGGATCAGCTGGCGGTGTGTCACTTCCAGGCTTGGCAGGCTGGCCAGACCACGGCCTCCGATAATGGCGAGCATACGGTCACCCCTGACGGAATATTAAATTTTTTGGTATTGAAACACAGATGTATTTGACGGTATAGCCGCCAAGTCAAACGGAGGAAGGTACGCTACAAATACGCAGCCCCACGATGTGACGCTGCGTATGTCATCACGGCCGGCAAGCAAAGCTGCGCCGGAGCCGACATCACGCCCGCTCGCCCACGCCCTCGAACCAGGACTGCAAAATCGCCTGTGCCGCGACCTGATCCAGCGCGGGTTTTTGCTTGCGCCCGCGTAAGCCTGCGTCGTTAAGCATGCTCTCGGCCACCTCCGAGGTGTAGCGCTCGTCCACCAGAAACACCGGCAGGCCGTAGCGCGCTTTGAGCCGGTTGGAAAACTTGGTGGCCAGACGGGTCATATTATGCGGTGTGCCGTCAGCATGGGTGGGCAGGCCGACAATCAGCGCCACCGGCTTCCATTCGGCCAGCAAGTTCGCGATGGCTGCAAAGCGCTCGTCGGTGACCAGGGTATCGATGGTGATAAGTGGGTGGGCGATGCCAAGCAGGGTTTCGCCCAGCGCCACCCCGATGCGCCGCTCGCCAAAATCAAAGCCCAGCACGGTACCTGCGAGTTCTTCACGCATGACCGACATCCCCCGACAGCAACGCAGGGTCGAAGCCCAGCAAGGCGATGGCGGCGGCGTAACGCGCCTCGGGCGGCAGATCGAAGATGATTTTGCTGTCGGCGGCAACCGTCAGCCAGGCATTCTGGGCGATCTCCTGCTCCAGTTGGCCGGCTTCCCAGCCGGCGTAGCCTAGCGACATGGTCAGGCGCAGAGGACCTGTCCCTTCGGATACCGCCTGCAGCACCTCGCGCGAGGTCGTCAGCGCCAGCGTGTCGCTGATGTGCAAGCTAGACTGCCAGTCGCCCAATGGCTCGTGCAGCACGAAGCCGCGCTCCGGCTGCACCGGCCCGCCAAACAGCACCGGGGCATCAGCCAGCGTGCCCGAGTCCAGTGTCAGCTCGATCTGGCTAAACAGCTTGCCCATGCTGATGCCGGAGGGCTTGTTGATGATCATCCCCATCGCACCGTGCTCGCCGTGGTCGCACAGATACACCAGCGATTTGGCAAATAGCGGGTCGGCCATATTGGGCATGGCGATAAGGAAATGGTGGGAAAGGGTCAGGTCGCTCATGCCGACATTATGGGTAGGCAATGCGCCACACGGCAAGTGAACAAGGCTTTAACCGCTTTTACCCTGCCCTGCGGTAGAATCGTTTCCTTTCGCCTCGCCTGTCTGGAACCACGTCTTGCGCCTTACCCATATCAAGCTCTCCGGCTTCAAGTCTTTTGTCGACCCGACCAATATCCCGGTGCCCGGGCAACTGGTGGCGGTGATCGGTCCCAATGGCTGCGGCAAATCCAATGTGATCGACGCAGTGCGCTGGGTGCTGGGCGAGTCTTCGGCCAAGCAGTTGCGCGGCGAATCGATGCAGGACGTGATTTTCAACGGCTCGACCACGCGCAAGCCGGTCAGCCGCGCCTCGGTCGAGCTGGTATTCGACAATAGCGACGCCACCCTGGCCGGCAGCTGGGGCCAGTATGTCGAGGTGGCGATCAAGCGTGTGCTGACGCGCCAGGGCGAGTCCAGCTACTACATCAATAACCAGCAGGTGCGCCGGCGCGACATTACCGACCTTTTCCTCGGCACCGGCGTCGGCGCACGCGGCTATGCGGTGATCGAGCAGGGCATGATCTCGCGCATTATCGAGGCGCGGCCGGAAGAGCTGCGCGCCTATCTGGAAGAAGCCGCCGGCGTGTCCAAATACAAGGAGCGCCGGCGCGAGACCGAAAACCGTCTGCGCGACACCCGCGACAACCTAGAACGCATCGCCGACTTGCAGCAGGAGCTGACGCGCCAGGTCGAACGCTTGTCCGAGCAGGCCGAAGTCGCCGCCCAGTACAACGATTTGCGCGGCGCCCTCACCTTCAAGCAGAACCTGCTGGCGCTGGCGCGACGCGAAGAAGCGGCGCGGCTGGAGGCGGCGGCGCGCAGCGAACTTGCCCGCATCGAAACAGAAGAGGCCGCACAGGCGGCACTGCTGACCGAGCTGGACACCCGGTTGGAGACGGTGCGCGAGGCGCACTTTAGCGCCAGCGACCAGGTGCAGACGGCGCAGCAGGCGCTGTTTGATGCCAGCAGCCAGCTCACCCGGCTGGAAGAACAGCAGCGCCACCAAAGCGAAAACCAGAGCCGCATTGCACGCGAAATGGGCGTATTGCAAAACGAGCGCCAGACATTGGCCGGCAGCCGCGCCCAGATGGAAGCCGAGCTGGACGAATGGCTGCCGCGACTGGAAGAAGCGCAGATGGTGCAGGAAGAGGCGCAGATGGCGCTGGAAGACGGCGCCACCAGTCTGCCCGAAGCCGAAGGCGAGTTTCGCGGCTGCGACGCCACGCTGGCCAGCCTCACCGCCAGCCAGTCCCAGCTCAGCCGCGAACACGAACTAGCACGCCAGGGCATCCAGCACCGCCAGCACGCCTTGCAACAGGTGGCCGAGCGCGAAGACGCACTGACGCGCGAACTGCAGGCTTTGGCGCTACCCGAAGCAGCGGCGCTGCAAGGCGCGGAAGACAAGGTTGCACAGGCGCGCGCCGCACTGGATGCAGTGCGCGCACGCGTGGCGGCGGACGAGGCCAAACTCGCCGATATGGCCAGCGAGCGCGAACATGCCGATGCGGCGCTCGCCAGGCTGCGCACCGAGCAGGCCCGCGCCGAAGCCGAAGCCGAGGCGCTGGACAATATGCTGCAGCGCGAAGCTGCCGGCGAAGCGCTGGGCGACTATCTGGACAGCCAGCAGTTAAGCGATGCACCTCAGCTGTGGCAGACGCTGCAAGTGCCCGAGCCATGGCGCATTGCCATCGAGGCGGTACTGGACAAACGCCTGTCGGCGCGTGCCGCCGACTTGCCTGACAGCCTGCCACCGGCGGCGCTGCAGCTCATCGACGGCAAGGTTGTGCCCCACGCGCCAAGCCGGGCGCACCATGCCACGCCGCTGGCGGCGCATGCACGCGCGGCCGCGCCTTTTGATGCAGCGCTGAATCTATGGCTGGCCGGCCTGTATTGCGCCGACACGCTAGACGAAGCGCTTGAGCGCCGCGGCGAACTTGCCGGCGGCGAAGCCTGGATCACACCCGAAGGCCACCGGGTCGATGCACTCAGTGTCGCCTATTACGCCGAAGCCTCGGGCGCCGGTCTGATGGCGCGCAAAGGCGCGCTGGATGCGGCACGCGCACGCAGCGCCGAGCTGGTGCCCCAAATAGATAGCGCGCAGAAAAAGCGTGAAGCCAGCGCCAGCATGGCCGGCATGCTGTCCGAGGCGGTGCGCGCGCAAAAAGGCGCGATCAGCCGGCTGGAGCAGGAACTCTCGGCAGTGACGCTGGAGCATGTGCGTCTGGATCAGGCCGCGCGTCAGGGCGCGGCGCGCCTGTCGGCCATCAATACCGAGCGCGCACGGCTGCAGGAAACACGCACTCAGGCCGAGCAGGACATGGCCGAAATGGGCATGCAGGCCGAAGAGGCAGCACTGACACTGGAAGAGCTGACCTATACGCTGGAAGACGCGCGTCTGGCGCGCCTGAATGCCGAAACCGGGCTGGAGCTGGCGCGCAACCGCACGCGCGACGCCGAACGCCGCGTGCACGAAGCCAAACTAGCGATGAGCACCGCCGAGCAGAAAACCGCCGAGGCCGGCCGCCGCGCACGCGAGCTGGCCGAACGCGAAGAGGCGCTGGCCGAGCGGCTGGAAACGCTGGCACTGGAAGCCGAAACGGTGATCGAGGCCATTCCCGAGGACATGCTGCAAGAAGCCATCATGGCGCGCGAAACGCAGGAGCTGGCGCTGTCGGGCGCACGCGATGCGCTGGCGGGCTTCACCGAAGAATTGCGCCAGCTGGCGCAACGGCAACAGGCGGTGGGCACCAGCTTGCCGGCGCTACGCGAGGCGCGCAGCGACTGGCTGCTCAAGCATCAGGAGGCACGCCTGAATATGGCGCGCTTTGCCGAAGAGCTGCTGGAAGCCGGTGCCGACGAGGCACCGCTGCTGGAAGCCCTGACCGATGCGGTCAAGCCGAACGCGCTGGCCGCCGAAATCGCGCGTCTGGCGCGCGCGCTGGAAGGCTTGGGTGCCGTCAACCTCGCCGCGCTGGAAGAACTGGCCGAGGCGCAAAAGCGCGGTGACTATCTGGCCGCGCAATGCGATGACCTGAACGAAGCGATGGCCACGCTGGAAGACGCCATCAGCCGCATCGACGGCGAAACGCGCGACATGCTCAAGACCACGTACGATGCGGTCAACAGCAAGATGAGCGAGTTTTTCCCCACCCTGTTTGGCGGTGGCCACGCCGAGCTGGTGCTGACAGGCGAGGATTTGCTGGATGCCGGCATCCAGATCATTGCCCAACCGCCGGGCAAGAAAAACAGCACCATCCATCTCTTGTCCGGCGGCGAAAAGGCGCTGACCGCGATGAGTCTGGTGTTTGCACTGTTCTCGCTCAACCCTGCACCATTTTGCCTGCTGGACGAAGTGGATGCGCCACTGGACGACGCCAACACCGGCCGCTTCTGCGAACTGGTGAAGAAAATGTCGGATGCGACACAGTTCCTCTATATCAGCCACAACCGCCTGACCATGGAAATGGCCGAACAACTGGTGGGGGTGACCATGCAAGAGCAGGGGGTAAGCCGCATCGTGGCGGTCGATATCGTCGAGGCGCTGAAGCTGCGCGAGCATGGTTGATCTGGCGCAAATGGCTTGTGCGCCCCGCAGTCGATAATCCGCAGCCTCAACCGCCCCTCCCCCTCATCCGGCGCTTTGCGCCACCTTCTCCCCAAGGGGAGAAGGGATAGGGAAAAGGCCCGGGCTGACGACGCGACGCGCCACCTTCTCCCGACGGGAGAAGGAATGGGAAAAGCCCGGACTGACGACGCGCCGCGCCCGTTAGCAATAGACAAGTGCCGCTTGGCCGGCCATGACCGATCATCACAGGAACAACACTCGCAGCATGACCATCCGTATCCAACGCTGGGAACCGGAAAACCTGATTTTCTGGCTGGCACGCGGCAAGCCGATTGCCAGGCGCAATCTGCTGCTGTCCATCCTGGCCCTGCACCTGAACTTCAATATCTGGATGATGTGGAGCATGGTCGTGGTCAACCTGCCATCGGTTGGCTTCTCCATCACCCACCAGCAACAGTTTTTGCTGGTGTCCATTCCGCCGCTGACCGGTGCCCTCATGCGCATCATTTATTCCTCGCTGTGGAGCTGGACCGGTGGCGGAACCTGGCTGGCAGTTTCCACCTTATTGCTGCTGATACCCGCTTTCGGCGTCGGCCACGTGGTGCAAGACATCAGCACACCCTTTCCCCTGTTACTGCTGATCAGCGCCTGCTGCGGCATAGGCGGCGGCGCCTCCAGCTCGCACCTGTCCAATACCAATCTGTTTTTTCCCAAGGCACAAAAAGGCCTGGCCATGGGGCTGAATGCCGGCATCGGCAATCTGGGGGTGTCGATGGCGCAACTGCTGATCCCGCTTGCCATCTCGGTTCCCTTGTTCGGCACACTGGCCGGTAGCTCGCAAATCTGGGGGCATGGGAGCGAGGTTTATCCGGTCTGGCTGCAAAACGCCGGCTATCTGTGGATCGCGCCTATTTTGCTGGTGTCGGTGCTGTGCTTTGTCTACGCCCATGACCTGCCCAAGCTCAGGCTGACGCCGCGCGACCAATGGAAGATGATGCAAGAACGCCACACCTGGTATGTCTGCCTTTTGTATATGGGCACTTACGGCACTTTCCTTGGCATGGCGGCAGCCTTTCCTTTGCTGTCGCGCACGCTGTTTCCCTTGCATGATGCGACGCCCTACCTGTTTATCGGGCCCATGCTGGCGGCCTTGTCACGCCCGTTTGGCGGCTGGTGCGGCGACCGCATCGGCGGCGGCATC
>NZ_RJTZ01000143.1:0-6262 GCF_024343515.1 Aquitalea sp. S1-19
ATTGTGACACAAAAGATGCTGACTTAAAAGCGGATGACTTAAAAGATGCTATCGGTGATCCTGTGCCGATGCCAAATCCCATTGCTGAGTGTGTCGACGAAAAACCGTGTACATCGCTCAAGATACTTGCTGAAAATATGCGTGGACTACGTGCTCGTTTAGGCTGGAGTCAAGAAGAGCTGGCTTTTCACGCGGGGCTGCACCGTACATTCATTGCGCATGTGGAGCGTGAACGCCGGAACCTTTCTCTTGCGAACATCGAGAAGATTGCGGACGCGCTGGGTATCCCGGTTTGGGAAATTCTGCGGCCACAATCGCTGTCGGCAGCAGAAAATAATATGTAAAAATCGGGCAGGCAAGCTGCCCGATTAAAAATAATGCATGATTTCCTGATGTGGATGATACGTATCTGACTGCCAGGCCAGAGCGTATTTCCGTCTGTATCGTCGTCAAACGATACGTCCTGGGTCGACTTTTGCGCCAACAAAAGCCGTACTCGATACTGCCATGTGATGCCGCCAAGCATCTGTACTGCAACTTGCTTCCTGGCGTCTTTTGACTTCCCTTTTCAGGAAAAAAACAAACGGCTTCGGCCACATCGCCAGTTTGTTCGTGAAAAAACAACACCTACTCAACACCGCTCCCAGTCTGATACATCGCTTTTATCGACGATTACGTTACGACAGCTTGGTGCCAGCCAAGCCACGCTCAGACCTTCCCGCGTTAGACCATTTCTACTGCGTACAAGTACGCCACTGTCTCATCGATATCTCTAGTCTTGAAGACTTTCACAGGTGTTGCCCGTCGATTTCGGTCGTGCGATGTTCCATAGCCACTGACTTACTCAAGATATGATTTCCAACTGTGGGCCCGATGCGACTGCAGCGCATCGATGGCTTACTAGCACTCTGCACAGCTTCCCTAGTGGAAGCCGTTACACGCTTAAGCTATCCAGCGATCCCAGCAGCTTGCGCTCTTGGGTACCACCGCATCTGAATTTCTTCTCTGCGGCTCACCACCTTGCGATGGTGCGTGCAGCCTACGTGTGCAGCACCGGTTGTACGATTACTCGCACCCCCGGGACGGGACTAAAACCCGCTTTCGAACATGGCCAGGATCGATCTTCATTACTGAAGCGTCCGTGTCCGCGTCGCCCAACATACTTCCACCTTAACGATTGGGTCGAACAAGATTTGCATCTTGAGCGCCCGTTGCCGCGCAGCGAGCTCTATTAGAAGCACTGCGCGACGGGAGGCAAAACGTCGAGTGATTGGCGATCACCCAACGGGCAGTGACATGGCAGGGGGCGTTGGCGCACCCCCTGCCGCTTGGCGGCAATGAAGGGATGGCGACCCCGTGTGATATCTACTGTAAATAATCATGATCCTGCCTCGTGTAGCGACTCGCGCGTCATCGGGCGCACTTTTTCGCAAGATTTTGCAAAAAAATGCAGGTATCCGGTATCGGCGGTGCGACTGGGCGGTCGCTAACAGCGCGAAGCCAGTACAGGATGCATCCTCCTGTACTGGCTTCTATTGGAACATCAATGTGTGTGCTGTGAATTCGCTGCGCTCAGTTCACCGCACACGCGTATTTACAGCGTTTTGCCGTGATCGGCAAAACGTATAAAAAGCGTCGCTACACATCGTGTCATCAACAAGAAAGGCACGACATGTATCTCAAAATTCTCCCGCCGCCGAACTCACGCGGCTCTCATTTTTTGCGCATCCCGGCGAGCAAGACCGCCGCAATGCGCATCATTCTCGAAACAGTCCAGCGCGGTAGCCGCTTCTACACAAGCGGTATCGTTATTGCGCAAAAAGCTGTGCAGTTGGCAGACAAATTTGCGGAGCTGTATGAGATCGACGCGAACAGCAACCGGCGTGCGTATCGTAAGGGGCAAGGGCTGGCAAATTGCACGCTGGTCATGTACCCACATGATGATAAGCCCGGTAATTTCCATTGGTGGCTGCTGGTGACGCCGGGGAAAGGGCCGGTGCATCAACGTGAGAAGCTATTCGATGCGCACGACAAGCGCCAACGTTTGCCGTGGTCTGAACAGTACCAGCTCGTGCGTCTGCAAAAAGAGAAGGGGCAGGGCGGTGCACGAAGCTGGACCTGGCAGTTGCAGCCGCGTGCATTTGATGAGTGGAGTTCTGGCGTAGAAGAGGCAACGCGCAGCACCGGGACGGTCGGCATTGATGTTGTGCGCGTGAAGTCATTGATCGAGGCACTGCTGCGGATGCCGGGTTATCACGGCATCCGTGAGCAGCAGAAACAGTTGCTCATGCTCGCGAGTGAACACTGGCGTAAACATCGCAGACAACCGTTTCCGGTCGAGGTTGGGTACCTTCCGTATATCGACAAGGGGTTTGCCTGTTACGCAAACCCGCCATTGCACCTAGATGGGTTGGTACACATCATGCTGACTGCACCTGCACCTGCACCTGCACCTGCACCTGCACCTGCACCTGCACCTGCACCTGCACCTGCACCTGCACCTGCACCTGCACCTGCACCTGCACCGAAGCCGGATTAGTTTTGACTGTCGTCACGCGTAGCAGTCATGTGACGCGTGACGAAGTTACGCCACGATATAAAACAGGGACGACGCACTGGTCTAGCAGAGAAGGAGGTGCCCAAGAGGTGTGGATAAGGGGTCAGGTATCTAGCTTGGACCAAGCTAGGCCGAACCGTGCGAGTACGCTGATGGCGGCTCTAGCGCATATAAAAAAAATGATACTATTTGTCATTATTTTCGGAAAATACTCGCCATGTCGCAGAGTGGCTTTCAGCCAAAGGCTCTGAGCCTAGATATTGAAACATCGAAACAAGATGCATTAAAAGTTTGGAAACTGGCGGCATGGCGCGCCGACACGGATGCTTCCGTAGTGTCAGGAACGCCCCCCGAATTTGCTGTGTTGCGTTTACAACTCGATCGGCTGTCTGCTGGTGCCCGCTTTATTCTTGGGCATAACCTGCGCCGGCACGATTTACCGGTGCTTAAGACGCTTTGCCCGGATTTGGCCCTGCATGAACTCAAGCTGGTCGATACGCTAGAACTTTCCCCGTTGGCCTTTCCAGCTAACCCTTATCATCGGCTGGTCAAGGATTACAAGCTGCTGGCCGAAGCCCGTAATGATCCACTGCAAGACGCCAAACAAGCATTTGCACTCTGGACTGATCAGCTTGCCGCCTTGCAGAAGCAGTTTGAGGACGTGCCGGATCTGCTCGCTGCATACCACTATCTGGCAGGCGATGATGGGCTAGATGATTTTTTTACCCTGATCAGAAGAAGTTTCAAGCCTGATTTTGTGGCGTTTCGCCAGCTACTGCCACCGCTAGTCGCCGGGAAAATCTGTCCGAATGCGCTGGCGCTGCTGTTGCCGCAAATTGAGTCTGAGGCAAATACTCGACGTGCTTTTGCCTATGTGCTGGCCTGGCTGATGGTCAGTGGCGGGGACTCGGTGTTGCCACCCTGGGTACGGGCACAATACCCGCAGGTGCGCGAGCAGATCACTCTGCTGCGGGAGACGCCATGTACCGCACCAGACTGCCCCTATTGCAGCGAGCACCTGAATGTACGGCGGGAGCTTGAGCGCTATTTCGGTTTTGATGCCTTCCGTCCCCTGCCTGCGGCGCCGGATGGCGGTTCCCTGCAGGAAGCGATCGTGCGAGCGGGTTACGCCAAACAGCCGTTACTGGCCATCCTGCCAACAGGAGGCGGCAAATCGGTTTGCTACCAATTGCCGGCACTCTCCAGTTACTGGCGCAGCGGTGCCTTGACCATCATCGTGTCGCCACTGCAATCGCTGATGAAGGATCAGGTTGATAACCTAGTCAAAGCCGGCATCCTGTGCGCAGCCACGCTTAATGGCATGTTGACTATGCCCGAGCGCAAAGAGGTGCTTGAGCGTATCCGACTGGGCGGCATTGGTATCTTGCTGGTTTCTCCGGAACAATTCCGCAATACAGCCTTCACCTCGGCCATCCGCCAGCGGGAAATTGCGGCCTGGGTATTTGACGAGGCACACTGCTTGTCGCGCTGGGGTAACGACTTCCGTACCGATTATCTGTATGTCTCCCGCTATATTCGCGAGCACTACCCGCTTCCCCTTGCGCCGGTCTACGCGTTTACTGCGACTGCCAAGGCCGATGTAATCGCTGACCTGCTTGGACATTTTCGCGATGCACTGGGCATGGAGTTACAGGTCATGGACGGTGGGGTTGAAAGACACAATCTCCATTACGAGGTGATTCGGGTCGAGCAAGACAATAAGCGGCAAGAGATGCTCGCGCTACTGCGGCACGAACTGGCAGATGGTGGCGGTGCCGTAATCTTTGTCTCCAGCCGCAAACACGCCGAAGAACATGCCGAATTTTTACGCGCGCAGAGTTGGGCCTGCAGTGCCTACCATGCCGGCTTCGACCCCGGAGTCAAGAAGGCGATCCAGCAGGATTTTATTGGCGGCGACTTGCGCGTGATCGTCGCCACCAACGCTTTCGGCATGGGGGTCGATAAGCAAGACATCCGTCTGGTGATTCATGCCGATATCCCCGGCTCTCTGGAAAACTATCTGCAGGAAGCCGGCCGAGCCGGACGTGACCGGCATGCCGCACGCTGCGTCTTACTCTACTGCAGGGAAGATATCGAAACACAGTTCGGACTTGCGCTGCGCTCGCGGCTGACCCGGCAGGATATTGCAGGTGTGCTGCGGCTGCTGAAGCGGCATGCGGCACGGCAGGGCGCAAACGAAATGGTGCTGACCAGTGGTGAAATTCTGCGCCTTGCACCCGAAGACGAGGAGGCGGGAGTTGGCATCGTGGCTAACGAACCGGGCACCGATACGCGCGTTAGAACGGCGCTGCACTGGTTGGAATCGGCCGGGCTGGTCCAGCGCAATGAAAACCGGACCCAGGTTTTTCCGGCCAGTCTAAAAGTCGCATCGCTAGCCGCTGCCGAAGAAAAACTGGTGCGTGCCGACTTGCCGCCGCCGACACTGGAGCGCTACCGCCAAGTACTGGCTTACCTGATGAGCCTGGACGATGATGCAGGGGTCAGTACCGATGAAATGACGCAGCATCTTGGGTTACCGTTGGAGCCATGCCTGGCAGCTTTGCGCGGGCTGGAACAACTGCAACTGCTGAGTAACGAGATTAGCATCAGCTGCTGGCTGCGCAAGGGGGTAGCTGGCGCTTCGCACGAGCGTTTGCAGCAACTGATGCACCGGGAGCTGGCACTAATCAGTATCCTTCGCGAACAGGCCCCGGATGCGGAAGGTGAATGGTCGCAGCTTTCCTTACGGCTGTTATGTGAAGCGTTGCGCAGTGAATACCAGGTTAATCTCCGGCCAGATGAAGTGATACAGATCCTGCATTCGCTGGCACGGCCTTTACCCCGCTCTAGTGCAGAGGCAGGGCATGAGTATTTGCAGCTAAAGGTCAGGAACAAGGAGCAGCTTCACGTGCACCTGCTCAAGAGCTGGTCGACGTTGCAGACGCTGGCGCAGCGCCGGCAGTCGATCGCCCAGATTTTGCTGGCTGCACTGGAGATGAAACTGCCGGATGGCGCACGCGGTGCCAGCCTGTATGTGGCCAGCAGCCTAGGGGCGCTGGCCGATGCGGTTGCGGGGGACATTGAAGCTGCCAGCTCACTCGGGCAGTCGCCGGAACGGGTGCTGGCAGCTGTCAATGCTGGGCTGCTGTTTATGCATGATCACGAAGTCATCATTCTGGACAAGGGCAAGGCCCTGTTCCGTTCCGCCATGTCTTTGAAGCTGTTGCCGGAAAGTAAGGGACGGGGGTTTCGCGATAACGACTTTATGCCGCTTCGTGCACATTACGACGAGCGCACGCTGCAAATCCATGTTATGCACGAATATGCCCGGCTTGGCTTGGGTAAGATGGCAGACGCACTGGCCTATATCTTGGCGTATTTCTCTATGCCGAAAATGGAATTCATCCGCCGCTATTTTTCCAGCCGGCAGGATGAAATCAGTCGTGCCGCAACGCATGAATCCTGGCAACAGATCGTCGGCGAGCTAGGCGATCCGGATCAGGCTCAATTGGTCACGGCAAAAGAAGATGAAAACCTGCTGGTTCTGGCTGGTCCAGGGTCAGGCAAGACCCGGGTCATTGTTCATCGGGTGGCATTTCTGGTCAGGATCAAGGGTGTCAGCACCGCAGCCATTCTGGTGCTGGCTTACAATCGGGCCGCTGCGGGTGAAATTCGTCAACGTTTGCGTGCGCTACTGGGGCAAGC
>NZ_RJTZ01000144.1:0-6252 GCF_024343515.1 Aquitalea sp. S1-19
GCTGGCCGGGCTGGACCGGCGCTCGCAGGAGATTTCCGGCATTACCGGCGTGATCCGCGATATCGCCGACCAGACCAACCTGTTGGCGCTGAACGCGGCGATCGAGGCGGCGCGCGCCGGCGAACAGGGACGCGGCTTTGCCGTGGTGGCGGACGAGGTGCGCAAGCTGGCCGAGCGCACCGCCAGTGCCACTCAGGAAATCAGCAGCAAGGTTGGCGCTATCCGCGATGAGGCGAAACGTGCGGTTGATGATGTGCAAGGTACGCTCAGCGTGGTCGATCAGAGTTCGGCGCGCACCGAAGAAGCCGCCGCGCGTATCCAGAGCGTGCGCGACTCCATGCGTCAGGTACTGCAGCGCATGAGCGAGATCTCCAGCTCGACCAGCGAGCAGCATCAGGCGTCCGGTGCGATTGCGCAGAGTACCGAAGCGATCAATAACCGCATTGTGGCCAACGAGGGTGCCTTGCAGGATGTGAACGCGACCCTGTCGCGGCTCTCCTCTCTGGCCGGGCAAATGGACAGCCGTTTCGGCAAATTCAGGGTGTAGTGGTTTGGCGGGCGTCGGCCCGCCTCCCACCTAGATCTGGCTTAGCCACTTGCCCGGGTTCATCAGCCCTTGCGGATCCAGCGCCTGTTTCATGCTGCGCATGATAGTGAGCGCCACCGGGTCCTTGTAGCGTGCGAGCCACTGCCCCTTGAGCTGGCCTACGCCGTGTTCGGCGGCGATGGTGCCGCCGTAGCGTGCGACCTGATCGTAGACGATGGCATTAACCGCAGTTTCGTCGTCGAACAGCGCCGCGTGATCCGTGCGGGTATGGCTGACGTTGTAATGCAGATTGCCGTCGCCGGCATGGCCGAACACCATGATGCGGCAGCCGGGAAAGGCTGCCTGCAGGGCAGCGCCGCAAGCAGCGATAAAGGCGGCAATGGCGGAGCTTGGCACGCCGATATCGTGCTTGATACTGGCGCCTTCTTTTTTCTGCGTTTCCGACATGTCTTCACGCAACTGCCACAGCTTCAGGCGCTCCGCCTCGCTTTGTGCGATCACACCGTCCACCATCTCCTGTGCGGCCAGCCATGCCGTCAGGCGCTCGCCAAGTTCGGCGCTATCGCCGGCATCCGACAGTTCGATGAGCAAGGCCCACGGCGCGATAAACGGCAGCCGCCCCGCTTGATGCTTGTCCAGCAGGCGCTGGCAGGGCTCGGACAGGATCTCGAAACTGGTCAGGCGGTCACCGAACGCCTGCCTGAGCGCCCCCAGCCAGTGAATGGCGGTGTCGGCGCTATCGACCCCGATCCAGGCGGTGGCGCTGGCATCAGGCAGGGGGAACAGCTTGAGGGTGGCGGCGGTGATAATGCCCAGCTGCCCTTCGGCACCGATAAACAACTGCTTCACATCCAGCCCGCTGCTGTCTTTTCTGAGCCCGGACAAGGCATGCAGTATCCGGCCGTCAGCCAGTACCACTTCCAGTCCCAGACACAGTTCGCGCATGGTGCCGTAGCGCAGCACGGCCAGACCGCCGGCGTTGGTCGAGAGATTGCCGCCGATCTGGCAGCTGCCCTCAGATGCCAGCGATAGCGGAAACAGGCGGCCGGCCTCGCGTGCGGCGTTCTGTACCGACGCGAGCGTAACGCCAGCCTCGACCGTGATCGAATTATTGGCGCAGTCGATGTCGCGTATCCGGTTCATGCGTGCAAGCGACAGCACCAGTTGCCGGCCGGACGCATCCGGCGTGGCCGCGCCGCAGGTCGAGGTATTGCCGCCTTGCGGCACGATGGCGATATGGCGTGCGGCGCACAGCCTGACCAGCGCGGCGACTTCGGCGGTGGAGGCCGGCGCCACGACGGCCACGCAACGGCCGTGATAACGGCCGCGCCAGTCGGTGAGATAGGGCGCGGTGTCGCCATCCTGGGTCTGCACATGGGTCGGGCCGACGATTTCGGCCAGGCGGTGAATCAAGTCGTTCATTGTGGTTTTACTTTGCGGAAAAGGGCGCGGCGCTGCGAGCCCAGAAAACCGGCGGCAAAAGCCAGCGGCACGGCAAAGAGTGCGGGGCTCGCCCAGGGAAAGAGCGGCCTGTCAAAGCCCAGTACCGCGACCCAGACTGCCGGGCCCAGCACAATCAGCACGCCGGAGGCGAGCATGCCGCTAGCGGCGCAAGCCAGCGCGCCTTGCTCGGTCAGGCCGCGCCAGTATAAAGCCAGCAGCAGCACCGGGAAGTTGGCCGAGGCGGCAATGGCAAAGGCCAGGCCCATCACAAAGGCGATATTCTGCTGCTGGAACAGCGTCGAGAGCAGCACCGCCAGCAGGCCCAGCGCCAGTGCAGCATAACGCGACACAGCTTTCTTTTCGGCGGCGCTGACCGTTCGGCTGTGCAAGCCGGCCCATAAATCATGGCTGATCGCCGCCGCGCCGGCCAGTGTCAGCCCGGACACCACGGCGAGAATGGTGGCAAAGGCCACGGCAGCGACCAGCCCGGCTAAGGGCGCACCGCCTAGCAAGCCGGCCAGATGCAGCGCCGCCATATTGCCGCCGCCTAGCAGTTTGCCGCCTGTGTCAAAAAATGCGGGGTGAGCGGGCAAGAGCGCGATGGCACCATAACCTATCAGGATGTTGAGGCAGAAAAAGCCGCCCACCAGCAAGGTGGCGATGGCCGCCGAGCGCCGTGCGGCGCGGGCGTCAGGCACGGTCAGAAAACGCATCAGTACATGCGGCAACCCCAGGAGGCCCAGTGTCAGCCCCAGCCCCAGCGACAGTACCTCCACCGGATCGGACAGCGTTGCACCCGGCAGCAGGATGGCTTCGCCGCGCAGCCTGATGGCCGCATCAAACAAGGCCGGTGCGCTAAAGCCGAACTGCGCGAGCACGCCCCATGCCAGCATGGCACCACACAATAGCAGCAGCACCGCCTTGATCATCTGCACCCAGGTCGTGGCCAGCATGCCGCCGATGGCGACATAGCCCACCATCAGCAGCGCCACCAGCGCCACCGCCGCCAGATAAGGTAGGCCGAACAGCAGTTCGATCAGCTTGCCTGCGCCCACCATCTGCACAATCAGATAAAACAGCGTCACCAGCAGCGAACTTGTGGCACTCAGCGCGCGCAGCCTGCGGCTGGCAAAGCGCTGCGCCAGTACATCGCTCACGGTAAAGCAGCCAAGCTGGCGCAGCTTGCCGGCTAGCAGCAGCATCAATAGCGGCCAGCCGGCCAGCGTACCGACCGCGTAAACCAGCGAGTCGTAACCTGCGGCGAAATAGAGACCGGCCGCGCCAAGAAAAGCCGCCGCCGACAGATAGTCGCCGGCCAGTGCCAAGGCATTTTGCCATGGCCCGATGCGGTTGCCGGCGCTGAAAAAATCACCGGCAGACTGGCTGCGCCGTGCCGCCAGATGGCAGATGGCAAGCGTGAGCACGACCAGTGGCAGGAAAAACAGCAGCGCCGCGTTCATGGCGTGTCATCCCGGCGCAGGGCGGCAAACAAGGTGATGGCAAACAGCGCGGCAAACGCCGCCAGCGCAAACAGGATGGATAGCGGCCAGCCGGCTAAGTATCCGGCCAGCAGGCCTGGCGCATAGGCGAGCACGCCATAGTAGAGCGCGACGACCAGCAGCGTCAGGCAGCAGAGCAGGGTTTTCATTCGGTATTCTTCTTTATTGTGTGCAAGGGCGGGAGTGGCGGGCGAGGCCGGCAGCGCTTATGCGTCGCTTCCGGCCTCTCCCGCCAGCAGGCGGTAAAACCGCCCCGGTTCCTGTTCGGCGGCGCAGTGCAGGGTTAGCCGGTTTTGCGCGCGGGTAGCCGCGACATAGGCACGGCGTTTTTCCTCGGCCATGGGGGCGCCCGGCAGGGGAAACGCTTGCGCGTCCATGCCGGTCAGGATGACATGCGGCCATTGCTTGCCCTTGGCGTGAAAGACCGAGCCGACGGCCAGCGCCTGGGCGGCTTCCTGCTCGGCTTTCCAGTGCATCCAGTTCAGGCGCTCGCAGCGAGCCAGCCATTGCGATGCGCTAAATCCCTGTTGCGCGATATGGCGGCATAGTGCCTGCCAGCCCTGTACCCGGCTATCGGGGGCCTCGCCCCATGGCGCATAGGCGCGCAGGGTAGACAAGAGGCGGGCTTCGCGGGTGAACACGGCCAAGGCATCGCCAAGCTTGGCGTCGCCGTTGTGGCTTAGCAGCGTGGCCAGCGCCTGTTGCAATGCCAGGAGCTGGCTGCGCTGGGCCGGATGCACCGGCGGCGGCAAGTCGCTCAGCCACTGCGCCAGCAGCGGCCAGTGTTCGCCCGACTCGGCCACCATGGCACCCAGTTCGCGCTGGCGCTTATCGTTCAGGCACCAGCCGGGCAGGGTGACCAGACGCCGGGCCAGACGTTCGCGCCGCTCGCGCTCATAGCGCAGCTTTTTCGGATCGTTCTGCTGTGCGCTTTGCACGCTCCATGTCGGCGCCATCAGCTGGGCCAGCGCCTGGATCAGCATGCCTTCGCTATTGCGCCAGCACGGCCAGCCATCCAGGGTATAAAACGGGATGCCGGCCTCGGTCAGCGCCAGCTGTGCCGCCACGGTCTGGCCGCGGTCGCGCGCGATCAGTGCCGTGTCGCCGGCCGGGTAGGGGTTGGCGGCCAGCACTTGGGCCAGGTGGCCGTGTGCCGCTTCGATTTCGGTCGCGCCGCCGGCGCCGGCCAGCACCGGCAGGCGCGGGCTGCGTAGCGGCTGCACGCGCGCGGCCAGCAAGGGGCCGAAGCGGTAGGAGGCGGACAGCGGCAGCACGGTGACCTTGGGGAGCTGGCGGCGAAAGCCGGCAAACACACTTTCGGCATCGGCGCCGCGCCATGAATACAGCACCTGGTCGCGGTCGCCGACCGCCACCAGCTTGCCGACCTGTCCGCCCCAGGCCAGTAGCCACGCCAGTTGCAAGGGGCTGGTGTCGTGAAATTCGTCGATAAACAGGCAGGACGCGTTAAAACGGCCGGGGGCGAGCAGCAGGTCTTGCTCCAGCGCATCCATCAGATCGTGGCAGGCGTCTTCGATCAGGCGAAAGCCGGTATAGCGTTCCAGACGCAGGGTGCGCCGGCGGTTTTCGTAAGCGAGATAGGCCAGCCATACCGCGTGCGGGCGCTGCAAAGTGCCGGCGATGACTTCGGCGTCTTCTTCATAGGCAAGCAAGGCCGCCAGCCGCCCTTGCTTGATGCTCTGGAAGGTATCCAGCAAATCGGTGAGGCTGGCCGCATCCTGCGGCAGCTGCAATTCGTCGCTGCCGGCGATGGCCTGATTGACCTCGGCGACCACCTGCGGCAGCACATGTTCCAGTACCCAGTCTTTTTTCACCAGCTGACGCTCGTCGGCCAGCAGGCGGCCGGCCTCGCCCATGCACACTTCGTCAAAGCTCTGCACGGTGATGGCGTCGCTGCGACTGCCGTGCTCGGCCAGGCGTTGCTGCAAGCTGGCTTTGCCGCTACGGCTAAAGGTCAGTGCCAGCACTTTGCCGCTGCTATGCGCGTGCTGTAGCGCCAACAGGGCGAGCAAGGTGGTCTTGCCGCTGCCGGCGGCCGCTTCGATCAGCAGATGGCCGTCGCGGTGATCGAGCACGGCCTGCTGCTCGGCGCTGAGCGTGAGTCGGGTATGCGCCCTCACTTTTGCCACCATGTCTTCACATTGACGAACTCGTACAGACCGAACTCGGACAATTCGCGCCCGTAACCGGATGATTTCACTCCGCCAAAGGGCAGGCGCAAGTCCGAGCTGGTATAGCGGTTGATAAACACGCTGCCCGCCTCGATGTCGGCACCCAGCGCCCGCGCCCGCGCGGTATCGGCCGAGAAAATGCTGGCACCCAGACCGTAAGGGGTGTCGTTGGCGATGCGGATGGCGTCGGCTTCGTCGCGTGCGCGGATGATGCTGGCGACCGGGCCGAATACTTCTTCGTGCCATACCCGGCAGTTTGCGTTGACACTATCCAGTACGGTGGCCGGATAAAAGAAGCCGGCGCCGCTTGGCATCACCCCGCCGCACAGCAGTTGCGCGCCGTGGGAAACGGCATCCAGTACCTGGGCGTGCAAGGCTTCGCGCAAGTCGGCGCGCGCCAGCGGCCCCAGGGTGGTGGCTGTATCGCGCGGCTCTCCCATCACCAGCGCGCGTGCGTGGCGGCTAAAGCGTTCGGCAAAGGCGTCGGCGATTTCAGGCACGACAATCATGCGTTTGGCGGCATTGCAGCTTTGGCCAGCGTCGCGAAAGCGCGAGTGTGCCGCCTCGAAGGCGG
>NZ_RJTZ01000145.1:0-6175 GCF_024343515.1 Aquitalea sp. S1-19
GTGTCATGAAACACCAAGAACCCCGAGAAATAAGCCTCTCGGGGTTTTTTTATGTCTCACGATGTGCCATAACATCTCTAGACATGCCAACGCCGGTGTTGGTATTCCTGTTGGTTCCCAGTACCAACAGATCACAGGTACCAACAAATGCCTCTGACCGACACAGCCTGCAAGAACGCCAAGTCCAACGACAACGGAAAGCCAGCCAAGCTAACCGACGAAAAAGGCATGCATCTGCTCGTTAACTGCATCGGGAAATACTGGCGGCTCTCTTACCGTTTCGATGGCAAACAGAAAACACTGGCACTTGGTATCTATCCAGAAATCAGCCTGAAAGATGCGCGCAACCGCCGGGACGAAGCCCGCCGCCTGCTTGCCGAAGGCATCGACCCCGGCATCAACCGCAAGGTACAAAAAGCCACCAAGGCACAGCAAGCCGAAAATAGCTTTGAGGTTATCGCCCGCGAGTGGTTTTCCAAATACCTGCCAACCTGGACGGCAGGCCACGCAGACAAGACCATGCGCCGTTTCGAGCGCGACATTTTCCCATGGATAGGCAAGCGTCCCATTGCCCAGATCGAGGCACCAGAGCTTCTGACCGCTCTGCGCCGCATTGAGCATCGCGGCGCCATAGAAACGGCGCACCGCGCCCTGCAAACTTGCGGCCAGGTATTCCGCTACGCGATTGCCTCCGGTCGCGCCCAGCGCAACCCAGCCGCAGATCTGGCCGGCGCACTGGCCCCCGTTATCTCCAAATCATTCCCTACCATCACCAGCCCTGCCCTGATTGCCGAATTGCTGCATGCCCTCGACGGCTATCAGGGGTCGTTCGTGACGCAATGCGCACTAAAACTAGCACCGCTGACATTCGTGCGCCCCGGTGAACTGCGCAAAGCGGAATGGCAAGAAATCGACCTCGATGCCGCCCAGTGGGTCATCCCGGCCGAACGCATGAAGGCGCGGGAAAAACACGTTGTCCCGCTTTCATTTCAGGCGGTGATGGTGCTGCGCGAATTGCAGGCGCTCACCGGGCATGGCCAGTACGTTTTCCCCGGCGCCCGCACCAATGGCCGCCCCATGTCTGAAAACACGGTCAACGCAGCCTTGCGCCGCCTTGGCTATGACAAGGACACCATGACCGGGCACGGCTTCCGGCATATGGCGTCCACGCTGCTGAATGAACAAGGCTGGAACCGCGACGCCATCGAGCGCCAGATGGCACATGCCGAACGGAACAGCATTCGTGCTACATATAATTATGCTGAGTATTTACCCGAACGCCGCCGCATGATGCAGGCGTGGGCAGATTATTTGGCCGGACTCAAGGCCGGCGCAAAAGTGACGCCGTTATTTAAAACGGCCTGACACCCGCTTTGCCACACCTAGGCCGACGGGCCGAAGACCGGGAAACCCTGCCCGGCTGACGTGGCAATTCATACAGGGAAACGCCAAGAGGGCGCAATGGGACATCCGTGGGAAAACGACAACTGCGAACAAATTCGCGCACACTACGCTTACTATTCACTACCTATTGCTGCTCTTCTGTGGTGTGGAGTCACTCCAGACCAAGTGGAAGAAGAGCTTAAAAACGCTCAGCCGCATCCTCATAGCCGGGGCACTTTTACTCATCCACACATCCCATGCCTTGAGCCAAGATGTCGTGTACTGCATGAAGCTATTGAAAACGGCCATCTTCCCTGCACCAGAGAAAATGGCAAAGCGACAGAAGATCATGTAGCACCAGAACGTAGACATATCAGGCGTGAAGATTTGAAAAGCTGGATTGCCGATCAATTCCCCACGGATAAACCTGCTTTCCTTTTCGATGAAATTGAGCGTGATTCACGCCCAGAAGTCAGCATTGAGGCATTCCTTGCACTTCAAGCCGACCGCGACCATCTAAAAACACGCATCGAAAAAGCAGCAAATATTTACCACGCTCAGAAAAAAGAATTAGAAACTATCAAAGAAGAGCGGGATACGCTCAAGTCGCAGGCTGATGCTATCGGAACTCCAGGCGGACGATCAGAAACAACCTACTTAAATATCATCGGAGGATTGTTAGATCTGATACTTGGTATATCTCCAGCAGGCAGGCCTCAATCCGTCTTCGACAATCAGACCGCAGTAATTTCGGCGCTACTGGCACATCACAAAGGGAAACCCGGTATCAGCCAACGAACATTAGAAACAAAGTTTGCCGATGCAAAGCGCAGTCTAATCAGCGACTAAACTACTTCCGCAATTGCGGCAACATCAACCGCAGTTGCGGTGAAACCCTGCGAAGGGTCTTTTAGAGTGGTGTCACGATAAACCACATTAAGCCGTGACACATCATGCAGACTCACATCATCACCCTCCCCCAGACCGGTTACGTCCGCCTGCCACTACTGGTAGGCGACGCCCGCACCGGCATGCCCGGTATCCTGCCGTTTTCCCCTTCCACCCTCTGGCGCCGGGTCCGCGCCGGCACCTTCCCCGCCCCGGTCAAACTATCCGAGCGCGTGACCGCATGGCGGGCCGAGGATGTGCGCCAGTGGCTGGACGAACAGGGCCAAGCGGCATAAGGGGGCGGCCATGGCCAAGATCATCCAAGCCGCGTTTGACGGCCACACCATGCAATTCAACGACGACGGCTGGTTCAATGCCACGCTGGCCGCTGAAAAATACGGCAAGCGGCTTGACCACTGGCTGGCCAACCAGGAAACCGCCGAGTACATCGCGGCATTGGGCGAGTCGTTAAATACCCGTAATCACGGGGATTTGATCAAGACCAAGCGCGGAAACGCAGGCGGCACCTGGTTACACCCCAAACTTGCGGTCATGTTCGCCCGCTGGCTGGATGTACGGTTTGCCATCTGGTGCGATAAAGAGATCGACGCACTGATCCGTGACAATACCTGCCCCGACAATTGGCAGACGGCCAGGCACGATGCCGGGGCAGACTTTCGCGCCCTATGTGATCTGGTGAAACTGACCCGCATGGCCGATGGCAAAGATACAGCCCCACACCATTACGCCAACGAGGCGCGGCTAATAAGCCTGGCGTTCGCCGGCACTGCCAAGTTAGACCGCAGCACCCTGAGCAAAGCCCAGTTGCGCATGCTGCAACTGATAGAGGCACAGAACATGGTGTTGCTGGCCCTAGGCATCCCTACGAGGCGTGCGAGCGTGCCTTGCAGTCCTTCGCTGCCGAGCAACGCCAGCTGCTTGCACTGCCTGCCCTCGACATGGCGCATGCAGCCATGCATCAAGACGCCCCAGGCCGCCCACACGCACTGACCAAGGAATAAACCATGCTGACAAACAAAATCGCCTTGACTGGCGAGGCCGCTGGCTTGCCCGCAATCAGCCCCAATGCCCTGCACATGGCAGAACGGGATGGCCTGTTATCGGCCTTGCGCATGCTGCACGCGATGCGCTGGCATCTGGATGGGTACGAATGCCAAGTCCACGGTGACAAGGCTGCAACGGCCTTTGCTGATACCTTCTTCGGGGTATTCAGCGACTGCATTCTGGCTGCCCTGCAAGCGCCAGCCAACAAGGCCGTGGATGTGTTTATTGCCGCGCTGACCGGGCAATGCCCGGCACTGATCGAGCAACTGGAAAGGGAAACATCATGCCGCTAATCGACATGAACGAAATGGCATCGGCACTGGCCAGCATCGACCCGCACGACCGCGACGAATGGGTCGCCATGGCCATGGCGTGCAAGGCGGCACTGGGTGAAGACGGCTTCCCGATCTGGGACAGCTGGAGCCAGGGCGCGGACAACTACTGCGCCAGAGATGCCCGCACCGTGTGGAAGTCGGTAACAGCCGGGGGCCGCGTCACCGAGCGCACGCTATACCACGCTGCCCGCGCGCGGGGGTGGCGACCCAAGCGCCCGGTCGCCCTACCCTTGCCCGAGGAGTTGGCCCGCATCGAGAACGAACGCGCGGCGGCCCGAGAAGAAGCCGAAGCCATCCGACAAGGCCAGCGCGAGGCGGCACAAGCCAAGGCCATGAAGCTGTGGGCGCAGGGGGATGATGTAGTGGCAGATCACCCCTATCTGGCCAGCAAGGGCATCCGGCCCTATGGCGTGCGCCAGTTGCGGGGCATGCTGCTGATTCCACTCAGCGTGGGTGGCGAGCTGGTAAACCTGCAAATCATCGGCAACGACGGCAGCAAGCGTTTTCTGACCGGCGGCCAGGTCAAGGGCGCATCGCTGGCGCTGGGCTGGCAGAAAGATCCGGCAAGCGTACTGATATGCGAAGGCTGGGCGACCGGCTGCACCCTGCATGAGGCAACCGGCCTGCCGGTCGTGGTGGCCTTCAATGCCGGCAATCTCAAGACTATGGCCCAGCGCATGGCCACCAGTCTGGCCGAGTCGGTGCCGGTACTGGTGTGCGGTGATAGCGACAGCAACGGCACCGGGCAGGAAGCTGCCGACAAGGCCGCCACCATCCTGTCGCCGCGCGGCGAGATGCTGCTGCCCGTTTTCACCCAAGAGCAAATCGAGCGCCACCAGTTCGCCACCGGCAAAGCACCGTCAGATTTCAACGACCTGCACCAGCTGGAAGGACTGGATGTCGTCTGCGATAGCGTGTGGGTTCGCGTAAAAGAGGGTAAAAAACCCCATTTTGATATGTCGCCTCAAGTTTTGGAGAAGGAAAAAGCGCCTTCGCCCCAGCTGGCGGTGGCAGAAAATGCAAACCTTTCCAAAATCGGCGCGAACCACGCGAACAACGCGAACCGGGAGCAAGAACCCAGCCATGGCGCGGGCTGCGATGATGGCGACCGGTTCGCGCACACCGAAAACATCGATGCGAACCACGCGAACCGCGATGCAGAAAAGCCCGCCGTGCCTCATGGCTACCTGCTCAAGCAAAATGGTGGCAGGCGCGGGGTGTACTGGCTTGCCCCGGATGGCGACAAGCCGCCGCTCTGGCTGTGCTCACCCCTGATCGTGGATGCCAAGACCCGCGACGGCAGCGGCTCGAACTGGGGGCGGCTACTGGTATGGCACGACGCCGAAGGCCGGCTGCACGAATGGGCCATGCCCGCCGAGCTGACGCACAGCGACGGGGTCGCATTGGCGCAAGAGTTGGCGCGGGGTGGGCTGGATGTAGAGCCCGGACGCAAAGCACGCGAATACCTGACCGCCTACATCGTCAAGGCGGCGCCGCAACGCTTCGCCCGCTGCACCCAGCGCACCGGCTGGCATGATGGCGTGTTCGTACTGCATGGCGAGGTGATCGGTAGCATGGGTGGCGAGCGCGTCATCCTGCAAAGCGAACGCGACGAATCCATCGGCATGGCACAGGCCGGCACGCTGGAGGGCTGGCGCGACGAGGTGGCCGCGCTGGCGTCCGGCAACAGCCGCATGCTGTTTGCCCTGTCGCTGGCTTTTGCCGCCCCGCTGGCCGAGCTGGCGAACGAGTCGGGCGGGTTTCACATTGTCGGCGGATCGAGCGCCGGCAAATCCACCGCACTGGAGGCCGCCGCATCCGTGTGGGGCCACCCTGCCGAGTATGGTTTCAAGTGGCGCGCGACCAGCAATGGGCTGGAAGGCATGTGCGCCAGCCGCAATGACCTGTTAGTGATTCTGGACGAGCTGGCACAGGTTGACCCGCGCGAGGCCGGCGAAGCGGCCTATATGATCGCCAACGGCCAAGGCAAAGCGCGGGCCGATCGCAGCGGCGCTATCCGTACCCCGCGCCGCTGGCGCACGCTGATGCTGTCGGCAGGTGAAATCAACCTAAGCCAGCATATGCGTGAAGCCGGCAAGCACGCCCGTGCCGGGCAAGAAGTACGCCTGATCGACATTGCTGCCGATGCCGGTCGCGGCCTGGGCTTGTTCGACACGCTGGCCGGCCAGCCATCGGGTGCCGACCTGTCCATCGCATTCAAGCGCGGCGCGGCAAACCACTATGGCCACGCTGGGCGTGCTTTCCTGCACCGCGTGGTAGAAGATCGCGCCGCCGTACTGGATGCCATCCGCGAAGGCCGGGACAGCATCATGGCCGACGATGTACCCAAGGATGCCACTGGCCAGGTAGTGCGGGCTGCCGGACGCTTCGCGCTGGTGGCCGTGGCCGGCGAACTGGCCACCGCCTACGGCCTGACCGGCTGGCAGCCCGGCGAGGCGATGCATGCCGCCGTGCGCTTGTTCAAGGAGTGGCTGGCAGCGCGT
>NZ_RJTZ01000146.1:0-6169 GCF_024343515.1 Aquitalea sp. S1-19
TGGCCGGCATGCAGGCGCAACTGGGCGAGCAGCAGCTTGCGGCGCGTGACGCGTCCTTGCGCCTGCATGGTGAGGCGTGGGCTTTGGCCGAAGTGCAGGCGGCGGCCGAGAGTGAGGCGCTGGCCGCACTGGTGCAAGACAGGCAGGCGCTGGAAGCGCAGATGGCCTTGAATGCCGTACATGCGCAATTGGGCGAGCTGATCCCCGTCTGGCGCGGCCTGTTTGCCGAGGGGCAAAGACTGGAGGGCGAGCAAGCCAGCAAAGACACCGAACTGCAGCGCTTGCAGCAACAAAGGGATGTGGCCAGTGCGCAGCGCCAGACCTTGGCCGGGGGCCTTGCCCGCGCCGAAGATCAATATGCGCAAGCCTTGGCGCAGGAGCAGGCGGCAGCCTTGCAACGGGAAAGCCTGGGTGCGGATGCCGCACAATTGCGCGCCGCCTGGCAGGCAAGTCAGGCCGATGCGCTGGCAGCGCTACGCCTGGACGAAGAGGGGGCACGCTTGCGTATGCAGGCGGCCGAGCTCACACACTGGCAGGCACAAAAACTGCCGCTGGCACATGAGGTGGAGACACTTGCTGGCGAGCGTATGCGTTTACGCGGTCTGTTTAGCGCACTCAAAATTGAAGAAGCAGACAAGGCAAGGCTAATCGAGCTGGAATTGCGCATCCAGAGTCTGGAGGCGCAGCGCGCCCACCTGCACCCGGGAGAGGCTTGCCCCTTGTGCGGCGCATGTGAACATCCGGCGCTAGAGGCTTATCGTCAGCTGGATCCTTCGCAGAGTGAGCAGGCATTGGCTGCAGTCAGGGCAAGACTGGCCGAAGTGCAGCTGGAGGGGGAGGCGTTGGCGGCTACGCTGGCGCGCAAAACGGCAGAAGCGCAGCAACTGGAACAGCGCCTGCTGGAAAGCATGGCGCAGCATCAGGCGCAGCAAGCGCGCTGGCAGAATGCGGCCTCAGTGTATGCCCTGGCGTGGGATGCCTGGCGTGACGAGTCTGTACTCGCCCGCTTGCGTCAGACGCTGGAAGCCGCACGGGACCGGGCGGCTGCCGCTTTGGCCGCTTTCGAGGCCGCCGAGCAGTCATGGTATGCGGCACAGGCTGTCTGCGCTGATGCGGATAAGCATCTGGCCGATGTGCGTCATCAGTTGGCGCTGCTTGAACAGCAAGAGGCAACGCTGGCACAGGGCTTGCACGAGGGGCAGAGCGCATTGGCTGCATTGCAGTTGGCGCAAGACAAGCACAATCAGGCGTTATGCCTGGCGCTAGTGCCTTTTGCCCAGACCTTGCCGGCACAGCCCTCTGCGTGGCTGGCCGAGCGTGCGATCCAGTGGCAGGCCTGGCAGCTGGCAGAGCAAACAGCCCGGCAACTGGCGCAGGATGGGCTACGCGTACAGGCGCGGCTCTTTGCTGCCAACCAGCAGCGGGATAGCTGGCAGCAAAGAGCTGGATGCGTGGGGCTGGATGTGATGCCGACAGCGCCTGCCGTGGATGACAGGGCGGCTGCTTTGGCCAAGCTTCAGCAAGAAACCGAAGCGGTGACAAACACGCTGGCGCAACTGGAAGGGCGGCAGACGCAGCTGGCTGCTAACTTGCGGGAGCGTGCCCACGAGCAGGATGCGGCCCGGCGTGTCTGGCTGGATGCGCTGGCGGAGAGTACGTTTGCCGACGAAACGGCTTTTCTGGCAGCGCTCTTGCCCGAGGCCGAGCGCCTGCGCTTGCAGGCGCTGCGTGAAAATCTTACGCAGGCACGGAGGCAGGCACTGACCTTGCTGGAGGCGGTGCAGGCGACGCTTTCCGGCTTGCGTGCATCGCCGCTGACCGAATTGCCTTTGGCCGAGCTTGCGGCACAGCTCTCGACGCTTGGCGCCAGGCGACAAGCGCTGGCAAAAGCGCAAGGAGGTCTGGCCGGGCGTCTGGCCGAAGACGATGCGCGCAAGGCGAAGCAGCAGCTTTTGCTGGGACAGATCGCCGCGCAGACGGCTGATGTCGAACTGTGGCAGCATCTGGACGGGCTGATAGGTTCGGCCAAGGGGGACAAATTCCGCAAGTTTGCCCAGGGCTTGACGCTGGATCATCTGATTTATCTGGCCAATCGCCAGTTGCAGATGCTGCATGGGCGCTATGTGTTGCAGCGCCGGGATACGGGCGAGCTGGAGCTGGAAATTGTCGACTCCTGGCAAGGCGATGTGGCGCGCGATACGCGTACCCTGTCCGGAGGCGAAAGCTTTCTGGTGAGTCTTGCGCTGGCACTGGCCTTGTCCGATCTGGTTAGTCACAAAACCTCGATCGACTCCCTGTTTCTGGATGAAGGCTTCGGCACGCTGGACGCCGACACGCTGGAGCTGGCACTGGATGCGCTGGATAGCCTGAATGCCTCGGGCAAGATGATAGGCGTGATCAGCCATGTAGAGGCGATGAAGGAACGCATCCCGCTGCAGATAAGGGTGGGCAAGGCTAGTGGTATCGGCTTTTCAACCCTGCAAATTGTGGCTTAAAGCGGACGCAGCTTGCCGTCTACGCAAATGAGCGCGTCCAGGCGGATCTGGCTGCCGTCGTCCAGCACAATGAATTCCTGCGCATCCCGGGTGATGATGTCGCGGATGATGCTGCGGCAATGGCTTTGCGTGCCATCGGCTGCTAGGTAAGTCATATGGCAGGGTTTGCGTTGCAGTGCCAGCCATTCCAGCTCGCTGTGATAGTCGCAACTGATCGGGGTGTAGGGCTGTTCGGGCATGGTGTTGCCTGCGAATAAAAACGGCCGGTCGTCTGTGTGACGGCCGGCCGTGTAGGCTCAGGATGTCTGCGCTGATGCGGTTTCCGGACAATCCAGCCAGATCAGGCTGGCCATGCGTCCGCTGACGCCATCGCGCCGGTAGGAGTAAAAACGGTCGCGGTCGATAACGGTGCAAAAATCCCCGCCATAAACGGCAGTAACGCCGCATTCAGCCAAGCGCTGGCGGGCCAGCAGGTAAATGTCGGCCAGAAATTTGCCGTCGCCGATGTCCTTGAAGGCCGCATCGGCTTCGCCGGCATGGGCGAGAAATACGCTGCGTACTTCGGCTCCGACTTCAAATGCGTCCGGTCCGATCGCTGGGCCCATCCAGGCCAGAATTTCATCCGGTGCCACCTTCATGGCCGCGACGGTCGCTTCGAGCACGCCGTCCGCAAGGCCCCGCCAGCCAGCATGGGCCGAGGCCACCACGCTGCCGGCGCGGTCACAGAACAGTACCGGCAGGCAATCGGCGGTCATCACCACGCTGGCCTTGCCGCACTGGTAGGCGACACTGGCGTCGGCTTCCGGCGGGTTTTCACCCAAAGAAGCGACATCCACCACGACCGTGCCGTGTACCTGATTAAGCCAGGCCGGCTCGCATGGCAGGAAACGGCGCAGAATCTCGCGGTTTTCCGCCACATGTTCAGGCGTATCGCCGACATGGGCAGCCAGGTTGAAGCTGGTGTAAGGCGCAACGCTGACACCGCCAGAGCGGGTGGTGACCAGGGTGCGGACATGGGCCGGTGCCGGCCAGTTCGCGCTAAGCCAGTCAGTCGCGAACATACATCACCTCGATACCCTCGTCGTCGCTCTCATCCCAGTCGTCGTCCAGATCGTCTTCGTCCAGATTGGCTAGCATCAGTTCCTGTGCTTCGCCGCGCATAATGGCCAGCAAGGCGCGCATATCATCTGGGATACGTGCGGTCCAGGTCTTGGTTTCGCCGGTAGCCGGATGCTGCAGGCTGAGGCGGAAGGCGTGCAGCGCCTGACGTGCCAGCCCTTTGACGGCGCGCGCGACATCCTCGCCCATTTTGTGGCGCGGATCGCCATACACCGGGTCGCCGGCCAGCGGATGTTTGGCTTCGCGCATATGCACGCGGATCTGGTGGGTGCGGCCGGTTTCCAGGCGGCATTCGATATAGCTATGGTCGGCAAAGCGTTCCAGCACCCGCACATGGGTGATAGCCTGCTTGCCGCCGAATTTCACGCAGGCCATTTTCAGGCGGTTGTGCGGGTCGCGGCCGATATTGCTATTGATGGTGCCATCGAACGGCACCACGCCATCGGCCACAGCGCGGTAAAGACGCTTGACGGTACGTGCCTGCATCTGGCGTACCAGATTGGTTTGCGCCGCCAGTGTCTTGGCCACCACCATCAGGCCGCTGGTGTCCTTGTCCAGGCGGTGCACAATGCCGGCGCGCGGCACTTGGGCAATATCCGGGAAATGGAACAAGAGGGCATTGAGCAAGGTGCCGGACCAGTTGCCCGAAGCAGGGTGTACCACCATGCCGGCGGGCTTGTTGACGACCAGGATGTGTTCATCCTGATAAATGATGTCCAGCGGCAGGTCTTCCGGCAGGTAGGCGCGGTTTTCCGCTGTTTCTACTGGCTCGACCGACAGGACTTCATCGCCCATTACCTTGGTTTTTCCAGCAACGACGGCGCCGTTGAGGGTGACGTGGCCGTCCTTGATCCATTGGGTCAGGCGGCTGCGCGAGTGTTCCGGCATCAGCTTGGCGATGGCGCTGTCCAGCCTTTCGCCTGCCAGTGAAAGCGGAATATGCATGATGCGGGGCGCCGACATCTCGTTTTCTTCCGAGATGTCGTTATAATCGTCGGCATCGAAATAAGGATTGGTCATGAAAAGATATCTTGCTGCGATGTTGGTGGTTGCGGGCCTCGCCGGTTGCGCTTCAACTAGCGAGCCTAACGATGAAACGCGTGGCTGGACGGTCGAAAAGATCTATGGCGAGGCGAAAGACGAGCTTAATAGCGGCAATTATACGCGCGCGATCAAGCTCTATGAAACTTTACAAGCACGTTATCCCTATGGCCGTTATGCGCAGCAGGCGCTGATGGACCAGGCCTACACCCATTACAAGGATGCAGAGCCCGAGTTGGCCATTGCTGCTGCCAACCGTTTTGTGCGTCTGTATCCGGCGCATCCCAACCTCGATTACATGTACTACCTCAAGGGTCTGGTCTACTACAACGACGATAGCACGTCGCTGGCCAAGTGGACGGGGCAGGACATGAGCGAGCGCGATCCCAAGGCCGCCAGCGAAGCCTTCAACGCTTTTCGCGATCTGACCACCCGCTTTCCTGATAGCCCGTACAGCAAGGATGCCGCCGAAAAAATGCAGCGCCTGGTTGACGCGCTGGGCGGACACCAGATGCATGTGGCGCGTTACTATATGAAGCGGGGCGCCTGGCTGGCTGCGGCCAACCGCGCGCAGGATGTGGTGCGCGAGTACAGTAACACAGCTTATCGTGAAGAAGCGCTGGCCATCATGGTGGTGGCTTATGATCAGCTGCAGATGAAGCAGTTGTCTGATGATGCCCGCCGTGTGCTGGTACTGAATTATCCGCAAAGCGCCTATCTGGCCAAGCCATGGCAGGTCAAGGAAACCTCGTGGTGGAAATTCTGGTAAGCCTGCGCTTGCCTGACTGCTGACATCAAGACATGAAACAAGAGCCGCATTGCGGCTCTTGTCTTAGCCGGGAAAGGTCAATACATGAAAGCCATGATTATCCGCCAGTGCGGTGCGCCCTCCGAGTTCGAGCTGGCCGAGCTGCCCTTGCCCGAGCCGCAGGCCGGGCAGGTGCGCATCAAGGTGATGGCTACTGGGGTCAATCCCATTGATTGCAAGATACGCTCGGGTGCAGTGCCATTGGCACCTGCTTTACCCGCCATCTTGCAAGGAGATGTAGCCGGCGTGATCGATGCGCTGGGTTCCGGTGTGACGGATTTTGCTGTGGGCGATGCCGTGTTCGGTTTTATCGGCGGTCTGAAAACCCATTCGGGCGCTTTGGCCGAGTTTGCGCTGGCTGATGTACGCCTGCTGGCGCATAAGCCAGCGACGCTGGATTTTGCCAGTGCCGCGGCTTTGCCGGTTGTCGGCATGACAGCATGGGAAGGTTTGATCGAGCGCGCCGCTTTGGTGCCAGGGCAATCGGTGCTGGTACAGGGCGGGGCTGGCGGGGTGGGGCATATTGCTGTGCAGTTGGCACGTGCGGCGGGTTGCCGCGTGGTGGCAACCGTGTCGGGCAAGGATAAGGGCAAGCTTGCCAGGCAGCTGGGTGCGGACGAGGTGGTGTATTACCGTGATGAGGCTGTGGCCGATTATGTAGCGCGCCTGACCGGCGGGCGTGGTTTTGACGTGGTATTCGACAGTG
>NZ_RJTZ01000147.1:0-6148 GCF_024343515.1 Aquitalea sp. S1-19
CCTGGAACTTCCTGCGCACCGGCGAGCTGCCCAAGCATGACCACAGCCACGTTGAAGGCATGGATGACGTTGCCGAAGACAGCAACTGGTTCGCCATGGACGACAACCTGCACCCGCACGATATCAAGCACAAGGATGACAACAAATGAGCGCGCTGATCATTTTCGGACTATTGATTGTCCTGATGCTTACCGGCATGCCGATTTCGATCTCGCTCGGTCTGACGGTACTCACTTTCCTGTTCACCATGACCGAAGTGCCGATCGAGGCGGTGGCACTGAAGCTGTTCACCGGCATCGAGAAGTTCGAGATCATGGCGATCCCGTTCTTTATCCTCGCCGGTAACTTCCTCACCCACGGCGGGGTGGCGCGGCGCATGATCAACTTCGCCACCAGCATGGTTGGCCACTGGCATGGCGGCCTCGGCCTAGCTGGCGTGATGGCGTGCGCACTGTTCGCCGCCGTGTCCGGCTCCAGTCCGGCCACCGTGGTCGCCATCGGCTCCATCCTGTTGCCGGCCATGGTCAAGCAAGGCTTCCCCAACAGCTTCGGCGCCGGCGTGATTACCACCAGCGGCGCGCTGGGCATCCTGATCCCGCCATCCATCGTGATGGTGATGTACTCGGTTGCAACCAACACCTCGGTCGGTCAGCTGTTCATGGCCGGCGTGATTCCGGGGCTGATGCTGGCGACCTTCCTCGGCCTTACCACCTGGTATCGCGCACGCAAGTTCGGCTATCCGCGTCTGGCCAAGGCCACTGCCGTGCAACGCCTGAAAGCGTTCCGCGAATCGATGTGGGGCCTGTTCCTGATCGTGGTAGTGATCGGCGGTATCTATAGCGGCATCTTCACCCCGACCGAGGCGGCGGCGATGAGCGCGGTGTACGCCTTCATCGTGGCGGTGTTCGTCTACAAAGACATGAGCCTGAAGCAGGTGCCGAAAGTGCTGCTGGATTCGGCCTCGATGTCGGCGATGCTGCTCTATATCATCACCAACGCCGTGCTGTTCTCCTTCCTGATGACCAGCGAAGGCATCCCGCAGGCGATGGCCGGCTGGCTGATCGACGCCGGCCTCGGCCCGATCGCCTTCCTGCTGGTGGTGAACGTGCTGCTGCTGCTGGCTGGCAACGTGATGGAGCCGTCATCCATCGTGCTGATCTTCGCCCCCATCCTGTTCCCGGTGGCGATGGCGCTGGGCATCGACCCGGTGCACTTCGGCATCCTGATCGTGGTGAATATGGAAGTGGGCATGTGCCACCCGCCGGTCGGCCTCAATCTGTATGTTGCCTCGGGCATTACCAAGATGGGCATCACCGAGCTGACCATCGCGGTATGGCCATGGCTGCTGACCATGCTGGCCTTCCTGATGCTGATCACCTATGTGCCGGCCATCTCGCTGTGGCTGCCACGCACCTTGGGCATGATGTAAACCACGCCCTGATTGGCCAGAAAGCGACGGTTTTATACCGTCGCTTTTTTTGTCAGACAGCCGGCATAGCCGTTCGTGCTTCTAAGCCTATATAATGGCCAACGAATGCTGTTAATCCAAACTGCTTAAAAAAGCACCTCAGGAGCCTTCCAATGGATGAGCAACTGCGCCAGAGCGCACTCGATTTCCACCAGTACCCGACCCCCGGCAAGATCCAGGTGTCGCCCACCAAGGCACTCGCCACCCAACACGACCTCGGTCTGGCCTATTCGCCAGGCGTAGCCGCACCGTGCATGGCCATCGTGGATGACCCGCTGAACTCGTACAAATACACCGCACGCGGCAATCTGGTTGCCGTCATCTCCAACGGGACAGCGGTGCTGGGGCTGGGCAATATTGGCGCACTGGCCGGCAAGCCGGTGATGGAAGGCAAAGGGGTGCTGTTCAAGAAGTTTGCCGGCATCGACGTATTCGATATCGAAGTGGACGAACTCGACCCGGACAAACTGGTCGACATCATCTGCTCGCTGGAACCGACCTTCGGCGGCATCAACCTCGAAGACATCAAGGCGCCCGAGTGCTTCTACATCGAGAAGAAGTGCCGTGAGCGCATGGGCATTCCGGTCTTCCACGACGACCAGCACGGCACCGCCATCGTGGCCGCCGCCGCCGTCCTCAACTCGCTGCGTCTGGTTGGCAAGGATATCGAAAAGGTACGCGTGGTCGCCTCCGGTGCCGGCGCTGCCGCCATCGCCTGCCTCGACCTCTTGGTCGCACTGGGCGTCAAGCGCGAGAACGTCACCGTCTGCGACTCCAAAGGCGTGATCTACAGCGGCCGCGACGACAAGATGGACGAGACCAAAAAGCGCTACGCCATTGCCGACAATGGACAGCGCAAACTGGCCGACGCCATGGTCGGCGCCGACATCTTTATGGGCCTGTCCGGCCCCAAGCTGGTCAGCCAGGACATGGTCAAGAGCATGGCCGCGCACCCGGTCATTCTGGCCATGGCCAACCCCGAGCCGGAAATCATGCCGGATCTGGTCAAGGCCGTGCGTCCGGATGCCATTATCGGCACCGGCCGTTCCGACTTCCCCAACCAGGTCAACAACGTCCTGTGCTTCCCCTTCATCTTCCGTGGCGCGCTCGATGTGGGCGCCACCACCATTAACGAAGAGATGAAGCTGGCTTGCGTGCGCGCCATTGCTGATCTGGCCATGGCCGAGCAGAACGATGTGGTCGCCACCGCCTACGGCAACCAGGACCTGTCCTTCGGCCCGGAATATGTGATCCCGAAACCGTTCGATCCGCGCCTGATCGTCAAGATCGCCCCGGCCGTGGCGCAGGCCGCGATGGATTCCGGCGTGGCCGCGCGTCCGATCACCGACATGGATGCCTACGTCGAACAGCTGACGCAGTTCGTCTACAAGACCAACCTGTTCATGAAGCCGGTGTTCAGCCAGGCCAAGAAAGAACAGAAGCGCGTGGTGCTGGCCGAAGGCGAAGACGAGCGCGTGCTGCACGCCACCCAGGAAATCGTGTCGCAAAAGCTGGCCTTCCCGGTGCTGATCGGCCGCCCGAGCGTGATCGAGACCCGCATCAAGAAGCTCGGCCTCAAGCTGGAAATCGGCACCGACTTCGAGCTGGTCAACAATGAAAACGACCCGCGCTTCGCCGACTACTGGAAAGACTACTACGCGCTGATGAAGCGTCGCGGTGTCAGCCAGGAGCAGGCCAAGCGCCGCGTGATCGGCAACTCCACGCTGATCGGCGCACTGATGGTCAAGCGCGGCGAAGCCGATGCGCTGATTTGCGGCACTTACGGCGCCTACAAGCAGCACTTCGGCATCGTCGAAGACATTCTCGGCTACGCACGCGAGGACAAGGTTGCCGCCGCGATGAATGCGCTGATTCTGCCTAACGGCAACATCTTCATCGCCGACACCTACGTCAACGAAGATCCGGACGCAGAACAACTGGCCGCCATCACCGAAATGACCGCCGAAGCGGTCAAGCGCTTCGGTATCGCGCCCAAGGTTGCGCTGTTGTCCAACTCCAGCTTCGGTGCGCTGAACAACCCGGCAGCCAGTAAGATGCGCGACGCGCTCTCGCTGGTACAGGCCAAGCACCCGACGCTGGAAATCGATGGCGAGATGCAAGGCGATGCCGCACTGGTCGAAGCGATCCGCAGCCAGGCCATGCCGGACAGCCCGCTCAAGGGCGCGGCCAACCTGTTGATCATGCCTAACGTCGAAGCGGCCAATATCAGCTACAACCTGCTGCGCGTATCCGCCTCCGATGGCGTCACCATCGGCCCCATCCTGATGGGCATGGCCAAGCCGGTGCACATCCTGACCCCGATCTCGTCGGTACGCCGCATCGTCAACATGGTGGCACTCGCCGCCGTGGATGCACAAACCGCCAAGTAAGTTCAGGCGCCGCCTGCTTAGGCGGCACAAAACAAACGGGAGGCCGCGGCCTCCCGTTTTTTACGACTATCGATATAGCTGATCAGAACAATCCCCAGCCACGAGCTGGCTGGGGCAATGACCACACTCAGTCGTGATTCAAGCGGTTGCTGTCAAGCAAACTCTGCAGGATCGCAGTATCCGACAGAGCTACCCCCAGCTGGCTGGCAAGGTCGGTATTCTCCAGCACGATCTGCTGAGTCACACTGCCACTACCCGTATGCTTCACATCGATCACCGTATTGCTGCCCTCCATGCGGAAATCGAGATACTGATCCAGGCTGGCAGCGGTAAGACTTTCACTCTGCAGCAGATCGCGCAGATCCAGCTTGTCAGTACTGCCGAAGTCCTTGACCACGTCACGCGCCGGCGTAGCCGCCGTACCCTGATCCCCCAGCATCCACTTGAAGGTATCAACCCCGAGACCACCACTGAGCGTGTCGTTACCAGCGCCACCGATCAGTACGTCGTTGCCATCACCGCCGTACAGCTTGTCGTCGCCGGCGCCACCGTTGAGCATGTCATTACCGGCCATGCCGTTAAGTAAGTCTGCGCCTCCACCACCCAGGATGGTATCGTCACCAGCAGTGCCCATTACCTTGTCGGCTGCACCGCTACCGTTGAACGTCGTCGAGGCCATCCGCACCACATCCGCTGCCGCTGCAGAAAGATCGATCTCGACCTTAGAGCTGGCGGTATCTCCGTCGCGGTCGCTCACAGTAAAGCCGATGCTTTCGCTGCGGTCCCCGCTGACGGACGTCGGGGCGGTATAGGTGTATACCCCGTCATCCAGATCGATCAGGAACGAACCGCCGAGCGCGGTCTTCACCGTCAAGGTGTTGCCATCCGTATTGAAAGTGCCGGCACTGGTGCCGCCGGAAACCGTCACCGCGCCGTTGCCGCTCGGGTCGTAGCGGTAGGTCACCCCGTCAATCACCAAGCTCAGCACGTAAGCACCGTCCGCACCGCCGTCGGTCAGCAAATCGCCGCTGATCGTCTTCGTCGACGTCACGCTGCCGAAAATGCCGAAGCTGTTGCTGGCACTCTCGTTGGTGTAAATGGTTTTGACAAAGTTACCGCTGGCATCCTTGAAGCCGAGCAGATTGACCTGATAATTCTGCCCGGCAATCGTCACCGTCACGGTCTGTGCCGGTAGTGTGATGATGTCAGGCGGGTTGGAGCCGTCGGAGCCTCCAGTCTCGTTATGCGTCAACGTCGCGGTGAACGACACCTTGGTCGACACACCGTTGATCACCACGTCCATGTCCAGCTTGATATCAGTGGACTGTAGTGTCGACGAGTCGCGATTGATCGAGTAATTCGAATGCGTGAAGTCTGCCAGTTTAAAGACTTCGCCCGCCTTGACCACGGTTCCATCTGTTGTGGTGAACGCGGCATTGTCCACCAGGGTGTAGCCGGACTTCTGGGAGCCCGTCGGATCACCCCACTTGATCTGATCGTTCAGCGTGTCATGCGAGTCGGTATTATTTCTCTCGACCGTACTCGTCCCATTTTTATAAGTGTCGTTGACGAAGCCCGCATCCAGATCATTGATGCTGATCAGGTCCTGATCGATAAACACCCCGTGCGACTGTGCGTACACCCGCGGTGAATCATCCTCGACTGTCACCGTCAGCTTGCCGGAAGTAGTCTGCCCACCCGCAGTCGCCTGTACGCCGACATCGAACGACAAGTGGTTTTCCCCATTGCCCGGCGCATGGTCGAACGGCTTATCATTATTCAGCGTCACCGTGTAGTTGCCGTTGTTGTCGATGGTGATCGTAGCCACTGTCACTGCCCCCACCTTTGCCGTCAGCGTCTGCGAGCTATTCCCGCTCCAGCTCACCAGCTGGCCACCGCTGTACAGAGTGCCAGCAGGTGCTGTCAGCACCACGCTCAACGCATCTTTATCGGCGTCGCTGATCGCCAGCTTGCCGTTAGCCGTCTTGCTGTCGCTCTGGTCGTTCGGCGTCCCCACCGTATCGGCAAGACCACCAGAGAGCCCCTCCTCAGATACCACTGCACTGCCAGACACCACCACCGGCGCGTCGTTCACCGGCAGCACCGTCACCGTCAACTCCTGACTGGTGCTCTCCTTGTCGCCATTCGACGATTCGGTCGCCGTCGCGGCCGTCTTGCTGTCGCTCTGGTCGTTCGGCGTCCCCACCGTATCGGCAAGACCACCAGAGAGCCCCTCCTCAGATCACCGTCAGCTTGACGCTGCCGTTCCAGTCCTGCGGGCCCTTAAACT
>NZ_RJTZ01000148.1:0-6068 GCF_024343515.1 Aquitalea sp. S1-19
TGCCCTCCGGCAGCAGCAGCACATCCGAACCCCAGGTCGTCAGCATCAGCGGGATATTCAGGCCGCGCGCGGCGCGCGTAGCATGCCAGGCCACGCTATTGGCCTGATGGATATGCACGACATCCGGCTTGACCGATTTCATCCAGCCACGCAGCTTGCCTACCGCCGAAAACGAGGAAAAACGGAAATCGACACGCAGCACGCCAGCGAGATTAGCCGGGCGGCGCCCTTCGGGCACCTCGGCATTGGTCGCCAGCCAGATTTCCCCCACATGCGGGGCGATGCCCTCGAGATAGCGCCAGGTATGCACCGAGGCCGAGCCAACCAGCAGCAAACGTTTAATTTTCATCGGCCCAGGCCTTGTACAAAGGTTGCAGTTCGGGATGGGAGGCCAAAAATTCGGCATCACGTTTACGGGTATCGCCCACGATCTGCGCCGGATTGCCGGCGAGAATGGCAAAGTCGGGATACTCCCCGGCATCCACCCGTGAATAGGCCGACACCAGCGTGCCCTTGCCCAGACGCACCCCCGGCATCAACAGCGTATGCGGACCAATAAAGCTGTAGTCGCCGATCACCGACGGCTTTTTCAGATAGCCTACATGGTTCTGGTGGTCGAGATAGGCCGCACCATACAAGCGCACGGTATCGTGGCTGGAATGGGTCAGCAGCGAAACATAGTTGGTAATCTGGCAGCCCTCGCCGATATACAGCCCGCCGGAGGCATCGATCATATTGAAATGGCCGATAAAGACATTGTCTTCCAGCTGCAGCTTATGCGGGTGCTCGATGCGGGTCATATTGGAGATGCGCACCCGGCGCAGGCGCACGCCGTCGCTGCGCGTCAGGCCCAGCACCATGCGCGGGCCGATCAGACCGGACAGGCGAAAACGCAGGCTATCCCATAGTCTCATGGCCGCACCGCCCGCCATAACCAGACAAAGTAACAGGAGAAATAGAGTGTCATGACTACCGAGACTAACGCAAAAGCGGCGCTCACGTCCTGCCAGAAAACAAAACCGCCCCATAGCGCGCTCAGGAACAAGGCGCTGCCGGCGACGGTAAAGGCAAAAGCGGTACGCTGACGGTTAATCACCAGCGGCACCATGCCCAAGGGCGAGGCGACAAAGTGAAACAGGATATAGGGCGACAGGGCGCGCGCGTAGTTGCCGGCCATGCGCCAGTCTTCGCCGAACACCCAGGCAAACAGGCTATCGCCCCACAACATGATGACGAAAAACGGCGGCAAGGCCAGCGCCGATAAAATGACCAGCGTCTTGTTAAGATAGGGCAATAACGATTCGCCCCGGTTCTTGGCCGCTGCCATATCGCGGTAGGCCACTTGCGCCACCGCCTGCCCCACCAGCGCCGCCGGCATCTTCAGCACCCGCATCATCAGTCCATATAAGCCGACCGTGACCGAGCCTGACAATAGCGTCAGCAAGGTCACCGCAAGCGTGTCCTGCAAGGCGCCGATAAAGGCATGCGGCGCATTGATGCGCGGAAACTCGCTGTACACGCGGGCCACCTCGCGCATGCCCGGCTGGCTGACGTCCTGACGCCAGCCAAAACGGTGGCGGATATCGTGCCACGCTTGCACCACGAGTGATGCGCCCTGCCCGACCAGTTGCCCCAGCACCAGACCTAGCGCGCCCAGACCGGCAAAACCGGCGCCCAGCTGGGTCGCAGTCATGCCCAGCGCCAGCGCCATGCGCCCGCCAGCATTGGCGCGGTAACGCTGATGGCGGTTATTCCAGCTATTCCATGCCTGCATGCCCCCAGCCAAGAGCAAGGACAGCGGCAGCCACAATAGCAAATCGGACAAGGCCGGTGCCTGCGCCAGCGCTGACAGCTCGTGATGTCCGGCCAACACCGCCAGCAACACCAACAGCGACAAGGCCAGCGACAGCCACAAAGATAGCCCCATCAGATTGGCGGCCCGCTGCTCGTCGTCCGGCAACACAATGGCCATATCGTAGCGCCCGGTCATCAACACCGCGAGATTGGACAGCCAGGCCACATAAATGGCCAGTATGCCGAACTCGGCCGGCGTATACAGACGCGTCAACAGCGGCGATGCCGCCAGCGGCAAAAACTGCGCAATGGCAGCACCGCCGGCCAGCGTCATCACATTGCGTGCAAAGTCGCCCGCCGTCAGCGCCTTCAGGCGCAATCGCAACACGGCTTAGCCCAGCGCCCGCTTGACGGCCGCCACCACCGTGTCCTGCGTTGCCTCATCCATAAACGGATGCATGGGCAGGCTCATCACGCGCTTGCCCGCCGCTTCGGCCAGCGGGAAGCTACCTGCACCTTGCCCCAGATAGGCAAAGGCCGGCTGCAGATGCAGCGGAATCGGATAATGCACGGCCGTAGGCACGCCCGCTTCTTTCAAGCTGGCCTGCACCGCCTCGCGGCTGTCGACTTCGATGGTGTACTGCGCATAGACATGGGTATTGCCTGCACCTATCACCGGCACGCGCGCGACATCCTGCAGCAGTTCACTGTAGCGGGCACCGATGCGGGCGCGCGCCTCGACTTCGTCTGGGAAGCTGGGCAGCTTGGCCAGCAGCACCGCCGCCTGGATGGTATCGAGGCGGCCGTTGATGCCGATCACCGGATGGTGGTAGCGCCTGTCCTGCCCGTGAATGCGGATTTCGCGCATTTTCTTGGCAAGCGCATCGTCGTTGGTAAAACACGCCCCGCCATCGCCGTAGCAGCCCAAAGGCTTGGACGGGAAGAAACTGGTGCAGCCTATGGTCGATAAATTGCCCGAGCGCTTGCCGTGCTGGCTGGCGCCGAAGCTCTGCGCGCCATCTTCGATCACCGCGATGCCATGTTTTTCGGCAATGGCGTTGATGGCGGCGAAATCGGCACACTGGCCATACAGGCTGACCGGCATGATGGCGCGGGTACGCGGCGTGATCGCAGCCTCGATCAAGGCAGGGTCTAGGTTGTAGCTGACGGGGTCGATATCGACGAATACCGGCTTGGCGCCCATCAATGCAATCATTTCACCGGTCGCAATAAAGGTGAACGGGGTGGTAATCACCTCGTCGCCGGGCTGGATGCCCAGCGCCATCAGCGCAATTTGCAGTGCCGCCGTGCCGTCGCATACGCCGATGGCGTGCTTGACGCCGACGTAAGTTGCCAGCCCCGCTTCGAGCTCGGCGACTTCCGGCCCCATGATGTACTGACCGTGATCAAGCACCCCATGGATGCGCGCATCGATGTCGCTCTTGAGATGCTGGTACTGCGCTTTGAGGTCGATAAACTGGATGGACATACACTCACTTATATTTGGCAGCGCATGGCAGCAGAAAGATGGCCGCCACGCAAAAATCAACTAAACGGGCGTGCAGCTATTGCCGCTGATCAGGTAGCGCGAGTGGCATGCGGCACACGCATGTTCGCCCAGCGTACTGTCCAGACGCTCGCCGCACTGGCACATCCAGCCTATGCGCTTGGCCGGCGTACCGACCATCAGCGCATACGCCTGCACGTCGCGCGTCACCACGGCACCGGCACCGATAAAGGCATACTCGCCTATCGTGTGACCACAAACGATAGTGGCGTTGGCGCCTATGGTCGCGCCCTTTTTCACCACGGTGCGGCGGTATTCATGCTTGCGGCTGACATGGCTGCGCGGATTGTTCACATTGGTGAACACCATGGATGGGCCGCAGAACACATCGTCTTCCAGCGTGACCGCATCGTAGATGGACACATTGTTCTGTACCTTGACGTTGTCGCCAATCAGCACATCGCCCGCGACAAACACATTCTGCCCGAACGAGCAGCGCGCACCGATGCGGGCACCGGAAGAGATATGCACCCAGTGCCAGACGCGGGTGTCGTCACCGATTTGCGCACCGTCGTCGACGATGGCGGTGGAGTGGATAGTGGCAGTCATAAACAACCTTATTCAGCAATCACGCGAGCCTAACGCTCGCTTAAAGCCAGACGCAGTGCCAGCGTGGCAAACACCGAACCCAGCAAATACTGCGGCCAGCGACGACCGGTGGACGCGGCAAAGCGCTGGCGCAAGCGCCCGGCCAATAAAATCACCATGCCGTTCACCACCAACCCCACGCCATTGAGCAGGCTGGTCAGCAGCAAGGCCTGCCCTACCACATAGCCATCCGAGAAAGACAGGAACTGCGGCAGCAAGGCCAGCATGAACAGCGCCATCTTGGGGTTGAGCAAATTGGTCAGCAAGCCCTGCGCAAACAGGCGCGGCAAACCATAACGCACCGCTTCGCAGCCACCGCCGGCTGCATCTGCCGGTGCGCGTATCGCCTTGTAAGCCAGAAACAGCAAATAAGCCGCGCCGGAGAACTTCACCACTTCAAACGCCAGCGGTACCGCCAGCACCAGTTGCGACAAGCCCAGCGCCACCGCCAGCGCATGGCAATAGGTGCCCAACTGGATACCCAGCAGGGTGACAAAGCCGGCGGCCGGCCCCTGACTCAAACTGCGGGAGCTGATCAGCAACATATCCGGCCCCGGCGTCGCCGCCAGCACGACGCAAGCGAGCAGGAACAAGCCTAGTGTTGCGCCGTCCATCACCGCTTAATAATCCAGTGGCAGGCTGACGCGGCGGCCATCGCGCGCCGACAGATACATGGCGATCAACAGTTCCAACGACTTCAGGCCTTCACGGCCATCGGTTTCCGGCTCGGCTTCGCCGCGCATGACCTTGATCACGTTGTCGTAATAAAGCGGGTGGCCGAAGCCATAGACGCTGGTGGTGGCATAGCTGACATCGCTAATCTCGCTATCCATCGCATGCGGCGTGTCGAACTCCCAGTGCTGGATTTCATTGACTGCCAGACCACCGACGCGCACCGAGCCTTTCTCGCCCAGAATGGTGATCGAGCCTTCCATATTTTTCGGATAGGTGAGCATGGTGACGTTCATGCTGCCCAGCGCGCCCGAGCGCCACTTGACGCTGACCGTACCGGTATCTTCCACCTCGATATTGCGCGCCAGCGTAGCGGTATAGGCCTGTACGCTTTCGACCGGGCCGATCAGCCAGTCCAGCAAATCGACGTAATGGCTGGCCTGGTTCATGAACGCACCGCCGTCGAACTCCCAGGTGCCGCGCCAGGCGGCGGAGTCGTAGTAGTCCTGCGGACGGGTCCAGAACACATTGACGTTGACCATATAGATACGGCCGAAACGCTTTTCCTGCATCGCGCGCTTGAGCAGTTGCAAGGTGGCGTTGCGGCGGTTCTGCTTGACCACGAACATGCGCTTGCCGGCCTTGTCGGCGGCTTTCACCATCTCCAGGCCGTCTTCCCAGCGCGTCGCCATCGGCTTTTCGGTCATCACGTGAAAACCGGCTTCCGAGCAGTCTATGCTCTGCGCCGGATGCAGGCCGGACGGTGTGGTCAGAATGACGATGTCGGCATTGCTGCTGGAGAGCAGGCTTTTCAAATCGGCATGGCCGCGCGCGCCGGTGCGCGTCACGGCCGCTTGCAGCGCCTCGGGGCGGATATCGCACACATCGACGATCTCGGCCCTGTCGGCGTGCTGTTCCAGCGAAGCAAAATGGTTTTGCGCAATGCGGCCGCAGCCAACCAGGGCAAAACGGATCTTGCGATCGGTAATGGTTTCGTATGCGTGCATGATCAGGCCTTGACGATATGGTCGGCGGGGTCGAGGAACTTGCCGCGACTGTCGATAATCAGCTGGGCGTGTTCCTTGAGCATGGCGTAGTCGAAACGGTCATGATCGGTCGCCAGCAGCACGCAGTCGTAGCCGGCAACAACTTCCGGCGTCAGCGTTACGCTGGAGAGCTCGAAGTGGTGCTCGCGCATCTTGGGGAATACCGGCACATGCGGGTCGCTGTAGCTGATCTCGGCGCCCAGATCGCGCAGTTTTTCCATCAGGAACACCGATGGGCTTTCGCGCATATCGTCGACGTTTTTCTTGTAGGCAATGCCCAGCACCAGCACGCGGCTGCCATTGATCGCCTTTTTGCGGCTATTGAGCGCGGAGGCCACCTTGGCTACCACCCAGTCCGGCATGCCGGAGTTCACTTCGCCGGCCAGCTCGATAAAGCGGGT
>NZ_RJTZ01000149.1:0-5577 GCF_024343515.1 Aquitalea sp. S1-19
GCCGACCAGCAGGCTGATCACGACATGGGTGCGGGCGAGTGACAGGCCGAGCATCAGCACGACCGCAAGAAGGACAGCATTCATGTTGAGTATCTGCGGGGGAATTCAGGATGGTTTTAAAATAATCGCTTAAACGCAGCCTGTCGAGTTGGCGAGTGCTTGCTTCTCCCTCTGTGGCACTCGCCGCTTAGTCCGTCTTGCTCATGCTTTGCTTGATATAAAGGTCAAAGCGGGTCGATTTGCCCTCCATCACCACCGAAGGATTCATGCCCGCTATCGGTGCGCCCAGACGCGGGCGCTTCACCACGACCCGTTTGCGCGCTGCCCCCCACGCCGCCGCGAGCAAGGCGGCGCTATCCATATCGTCGCCGATGACCTGCTGGAAGGCCTGCATGTCTTTTTTCGCGGCGGCACTTTTCTTGTCGGTGTCAGGGAACATCGGGTCGACAAACACCACATCCGGGGACTGCTCGGGGGCAAGCGTGCTAAGCCAGTCTATCGAGTTGGCGTGCACCAGCGTCATGCGTGCGGCGATATCGGCTGTGTCGGCATGCGAGCGCGCCCGGTCCAGTGCATCAAACAGCAAGGCTGCGGCAACCGGCGAGCGCTCAAGCAAGGTGACCTGACAGCCCAGGCTAGCCAGTACAAAGCTGTCGCGCCCAAGGCCTGCCGTGGCATCGACGACGCTGGGCAGGGTTTTGGCACTCTTGAGGCCGATGGCCTTGGCCACCGGCTGGCCGCGTCCGCCGCCCTGTTCGCGCCGGTGTTTGGCCGCACCTTCGACGAACTCGGCGTAAACCGCGCCATGCTTGCCTATGGTCACCAGCTCCAGCCTGTCATCCCCCAGTTCCAGCCAGTAGTCGCTGGTCGGGCGTGCGCGCAGGCGTTGCAGACCGAACAGGGCGACCAGCCTGTCGGCGTAGTCACGCCGGGCGCCGGCGGCGAGGAAAAAGGGAAAATCGGACATATCGGTCTTTCGGGCAGTATCAGGCGAGGGCGCACGATAAGCGAGGCTAGGCTGCCATGCAAGTTGTGCCTGCATATGATGGAGCATGGAACGGCTGGTTTGCTTCTGTCTGGGCGTGGCGCTGGTGGCCGTGCTGCCCGATTTGCCTGACTGGCGCTTGTGCTTGCTGCCGCTGGTTTTGGCTTGGCCTGCGCGGCGCTATCTGCGGGGTGTGGGCTTGCGCGCCTGTTATGGCGTCTTGATTGTGTGCTGTGCCATGGCGTGGGCTAGCTGGCGCGCCCAGCTGCAATTGACGCATGGCCTGTCGGCGGCCGAGGAGGGCATACCGCTGGTGCTTGAGGGCCGGGTGCGGGGGCTGGCTACCCGTAACGACTTTGCCACCCGTTTTAATTTTGTCCCGGACAATGCGCCGCCCGGTGTTCCTGACGTGGTGCTGGCGCGTGACTATCTGGAACGCGACTGGCCGGCCGGCAGCCGCTGGCGTCTTAGCTTGCGCCTGCGTGCGCCGCGTGCCGAGGCCAATCCCTACGGTTTTGATGGCGAGGCCTGGATGTGGTCGCAAGGCTTGCTGGCCAGTGGCAGCGTCGGCAAATACCGGGTCGCACTGGGGCAGGAGGAGGGCATGGCCGCCGCGCTGGACCGTTTGCGTGCGCGTCTGGTAGCGCGGATTTTTGCCACGCTGGGCGACGGACGCGAGGGGGGGCTGGTGGCAGCGCTGGCAGTTGGCGCACAAGGGGAGTTGCCGCGCACAGTGTGGCGCGAGTTGGCCGCGACCGGTACCACCCACCTTGTCAGCATCTCCGGCGTGCATGTGACCATGGTGGCCTTGCTGGCGGGCTGTTTGATGCGTGGCCTGCTTTTCTTGATGCCGCGCCTGGTGCGTACGCCGCAAACGCTGGTGATTCTGGCCGGGGTGGGGGCTGCGTTTGCCTATGCGCTGCTGGCCGGCTTTTCGGTGCCGACCCAGCGCACGGTGCTGGCCTTGACGCTGGCCGGGGCAATGTTGCTGGCGCGGCGCGGCTTTACGCCTTTTCAGATATGGTGGAGCAGCCTTGCACTGGTATTGCTGATGGATCCTTTTGCCGTGCTGACGCCGGGCTTGTGGCTGTCGTTTGGTCTGGTGGCCGCGCTGATTGTGGCGGGCATGGCAAGGCGACGTCCGCTTTATGGCTGGCGCGATATGCTGGGCGGGCAGTGGGCGGTGCTGGTGGTGTCGCCCTTGCCGCTTTTGTGGTTCTTCGGCCAGCTGCCGCTGGTGTCTCCGCTGGCCAATTTGCTTGCCATCCCCTGGATTACACTGGTGGTGACGCCTTTGGCACTGCTAGGCCTGTTTGATCCTACTGGCTGGCTATTGCATCTGGCCGGCGTGGCTGCGCAAGGTTTTTTCTGGGGCCTGACTTTTCTGGCGCGCTTTCCGACACTGGCCTTGCCGGCGGCGCCCTGGCCGCTGACTATTCTGGCGCTGGCCGGCAGCCTGCTTGTTCTGCTGCCGCTGGCATGGTGTGCACGCCTGTTTGGTGCATTGCTGATGGTGCCGCTCTTGTTTTACCCGGCTCCCGTGCCTGATGCTGGCCACTTTCGTGCCCGCCTGATCGATGTCGGGCAAGGCCTGGCCTTGTTGGTGCAGACCCGCCGCCATAGCTTGTTGTTTGATACCGGCGCCGGCGAGGCCGGCCGTATCCTGTTGCCGCAATTGCAGGGCTTGGGTGTCCGGCGGCTGGATGTGCTGGTGTTGTCGCACCATGATGCTGACCACATGGGAGCGGCCGCTTCCTTGCTGGCGATCTTGCCGGCCTCGCGTATCTTAAGCGGGCAGGTCGGGAAAATGCGTGCTGACGGCATTCACGCCTTGCCTTGCCAGGCAGGGCAAAGCTGGGCTTGGGACGGGGTGCGCTTTGATATGCTGGCACCTGCCGTGGGCGAGCGCCACGGGGATGATAATGCCGCCAGTTGCGTACTGAGGGTCGCGACCCGACAGCAGGCCTTGCTGGTAACGGGTGATTTACCGCAAGCCAGGGAGCGCGCACTGCTTGTGCGTTATGGCGCGGCCTTGCGTGCCAGCGTGCTGGTGCTGGGCCATCACGGCAGCCGTACTTCCAGCGCGGCTGAATTTCTGGCCGGCGTTGCACCGCAATGGGCGCTCTCCAGTAATGGCTACCGCAACCGTTATCGCCACCCGCACGGCGAAGTGCTGGCGCGGGTGGCCGCCAGCGGTGCCCGTTTATTGCGCACCGACGAGAGCGGTGCGCTGCAGATTGATGTGTCCGACAGGGTCACCATACGGACATGGCGGCACGAGGCGCCGCGCTATTGGCGTTTTCGTCAGGCCGGCAGCGATTGATATAGCGCAGCATAGGCCTGCGACAGCTTGTGGCGCGGCTCAAGAAAGATCATTGGGCTGCAGGCTTCGTGTGACTCGCGGATTTTGACCGAAGCAGGCAGCGGTGGATCAAGCACCGGCAAACCCTGTTCGCGCAATTCCTCCACCATGCGCTTGGGCAGGCTGGCCCGTGGCTGGAACTGGTTGACAACGATGCCTTCGATAGACAAAGCCGGATTATGGTCGGCGCGTATTTCCGCCACACTGTCGATCAGCCCGAGCAGGGCGTGGCGCGAGAAGGCATCGCAGTCAAAAGGAATCAGGCAGCGTTCGGCGGCAATCAGGGCCGAGCGGGTATAGAAGTTGAGCGCGGGCGGGGTGTCTATCCAGATTTCGTCGAACTTGTCGTCCAGCGTATCCAGCGCCTCTTTAAGCTTGAACATTTTGTAGCGCGATTCCAGCTTGACCATCATTTCGGCCAGTTCCGGATGTGAAGCCATCAGCGACAAGCCCGGAAAGCGGGTTGCGCTGATAAAGTCATCCGCCTTCTTGCCGAACAGGCTGATGCTGAGCATCTGCTGATAGAGGCCCGCCACGCCCTGGCGGGTATCCGTCGCACTTTCCCCTGTCAGGTAATGGCTGCTATTGCCTTGCGGGTCGAGGTCGATGACCAGTACCCGCTTACCCAGGCTGGCCGCGATTGCCGCCAGGTTTACCGTAATGGTGGACTTACCCACCCCGCCTTTTTGATTGAAAACGATTCTGCGCATGGGCTCCGTTCCGGCGGAGCCCGGCGCTCAGTTGGCCGTAGTTCCGCACACATATTCAAATTGCTGGAAGCTCGCCGAATTGCGTACAACCGGCATTGCTCTAATTTGTTTGTCATTATATGTGTAGTTGGCGATGGCACGTCCATTTTCGTCAAACAGATCCATGCCGGTCAGCCGTATATTGCGCGCCTTGCAATCGACGACCCAGCGATTGACGGACTGCTTGTGCTTGGGCGTATTGAGATAGTTCTCTTTGGCCGGGTTGAAAATGGTCTTGCGGTCGCGGTAGGCAAACAGGTTGTTAGCTTGCTTGCGTATGCTGAGCCCGTCGATTTCGTGCAGGATATTGCCGCTAGGCGAGACCCCCAGATTGTGCCATTCGGCATTAGCCAGCGGACGGCTGCCGCCTGGCGTGCCGGTGTCTAGCGGTTTACCGGTTTGTGTGGCGCAACCCGCCAGAAAAACCGTGCAAAGCACGGTGCTGCGTAATAAATGCTTGAACATGAAAGCCTCCGTGCGCGCAGTCTCGCATATTCGTGCACTCTGGTCAGCAGGCAAGGCAGGCTAGCTGTCTGCTGCAACATACGGACTGGCTGGGTTTGTTTTGCGCTTACAATGAGCGCCTTTCTTGCTCTTCCGGTCGTCAAACCATGCGTCAAGCCCTCGATATTCTGCAAAACCTGTTCGGTTATCCCGCATTCAGGGGGGAGCAGGCACAGATTATCGCGCAGGTCGCGCAAGGGGGCAGTGCGCTGGTGCTGATGCCGACAGGCGGGGGCAAGAGTCTGTGTTTCCAGATCCCGGCACTGATGCGCGATGGCCTGGCTATCGTGGTGTCGCCGCTGATTGCCTTGATGCAGGATCAGGTGGCCGCTTTGACCGAGCAGGGTATTGCTGCCGCCTGTCTTAACTCGGCAACCGAGCCGGAGGCGCAACGGCGCATCGCCCTGGATGCGCGCTCGGGTGCGCTCAAGCTGCTTTATGTGGCGCCCGAGCGCATGCTGACCCCGCGTTTTCTCGAATTTATGGCCGGGTTGGATATTTCGCTGTTTGCCATTGATGAGGCGCATTGTGTCAGCCAGTGGGGGCATGACTTCCGCCCCGAATATCAGCAACTGGGCGTGCTGGCCCAGCGTTTTCCTGCTGTGCCGCGTATTGCGCTGACGGCAACGGCCGATCCGCAGACCGAAGCCGATATCCTGCACTATCTGGGGCTGACGGGTGCGCCGGTGTTCAAGTCCAGTTTTGACCGGCCCAATATCTTTTATCAGGTCATTGAGAAGCACGAGGCCAAGAAGCAGGTGCTGGCCTATATCCAGCGCGAGCATAGCGGCGAGTCCGGTATCGTCTATTGCCTGTCGCGCAAGCGGGTCGAAGAGTTTGCCGCATGGCTGGCACAGAACGGCATTACGGCGCTGCCTTATCACGCGGGGATGTCGCACGAGGCGCGGGATGCTAATCAGCGCCGCTTTTTGCGTGAGGACGGGGTGGTGATGGTGGCGACCGTCGCCTTCGGCATG
>NZ_RJTZ01000015.1:0-1759 GCF_024343515.1 Aquitalea sp. S1-19
TGCCGGGCTGGAGGCGATCTACCAGTGCAGCGAAGCCGAACACAGATCCATCATCCTGCTCGAACTGCTGCACAAACGGGTGCGCATGCAGATTGATACCGCCAGACTGGGTAAAACCGGATGAAACACAGCCGAACGACAAAAGCATATCCAGGCTTGGCCTGAGATCCCAGACAAGGTACAATCGTTCAATCTTGAACAGTGGCCGCTTGCGGCCGCTGTCTATTTATCGCCCTCCGCGCTTGCCGAACGTGACACGGTAGGGCGGTAGCGTGCCTGAAACACCACGAACCATCGTAAATCGCCCCATGGCCAGCCGCCAAAGCAAGCTACAAGAAGACACCTATTATCGCGTGATGCGCCTGCTGCAGGACAACCCGGACATCACTCAGCGCGAGCTGGCCGAGCAACTCGGCATCAGCGTGGGCGGGCTCAACTATTGCCTGAAAGCGTTAATGGAAAAGGGCTGGGTCAAGATGCAGAACTTCGCCCGCGCCAAGAACAAGTTCGGCTACGTTTATGTGCTCACCCCCAGCGGCATCGCAGAGAAAGCTGCACTGACTAAACACTTCTTGCAGCGGAAGCAGGAAGAATACGACGCACTCAGCCAGGAAATCGAAGCACTGCGCGCGGAAGTGAAGGCGCAGGCACAAAAACCCGCTGACTAGTGGATTGGGATGCCCCCCTCACCCGCCAGCGGAAGAGGGCACCGCGACCGACGGCCACCGTGCAACGCAAAACAGACCAGCACCATCAATCCTTCTCCCCCCGGGAGAAGGTGGCGCGCAGCGCCGGATGAGGGGCCGCACATACAGCTCGGCAAGCACACCACAAACACCGCAAGCAACACCCAATATTGGAATGCAAAACATGACCCAAGCCAGAAAAGGCATCATCCTCGCGGGCGGCTCCGGCACCCGCCTCTACCCCGCTACACTAGCAGTCAGCAAACAGCTGCTGCCGATCTACGACAAGCCGATGATCTACTACCCGCTCAGCACCCTGCTGCTGGCCGGCATCCGCGAGATCCTGATCATCTCCACCCCGCAAGACACCCCGCGCTTCGAACAGTTGCTGGGTGACGGCAGCCAGTGGGGCATCAAGCTGCAATACGCGGTACAGCCCAGCCCGGACGGGCTGGCACAGGCCTTTATCATCGGTGAAGATTTCCTCGCCGGCGCACCGTCTGCCCTGGTATTGGGCGACAACATCTACTACGGTCACAGCTTTGCCAGCCTGCTGCGCGATGCCTCAAGCAAAACCAGCGGCGCCAGCGTGTTTGCCTACCATGTGCACGACCCGGAACGCTACGGCGTGGTGGAATTCGACGCCAGCGGCAAGGCACTCTCCATCGAAGAAAAGCCGCAACAGCCCAAAAGCAACTACGCCGTCACCGGCCTGTATTTCTACGATGCACAAGTGGTCGATATCGCCAAGGCCATCAAGCCCTCGCACCGTGGCGAACTGGAAATCACCGACGTCAACAATGTCTACCTGCAACAAGGCCAGCTCGATGTGCAAACCATGGGCCGCGGCTATGCCTGGCTGGACACCGGCACCCACGAATCCATGCTCGAAGCCAGCCAGTTCATCGCCACCGTCGAAACCCGCCAAGGCCTGAAAGTCGCCTGCCCGGAAGAAATCGCCTACAACGCCGGCTGGATCGATGCAGCACAAGTAGAAAAACTGGCCGCCCCGCTAAAGAAAAACGCCTACGGCCAATATCTGCTACGACTGCTGGCTTGACATTCCAACAAAC